>JAISXJ010000141.1 GCA_031270565.1 Prevotellaceae bacterium | reverse complement strand
AAACCACAGGGCGTTGCCCTGTGCTGTTCGACGGCAGGCTTTCAGCCCTGCGCTCCGTAAAAAAAAACTTTCTTCATTGTGTGCGCTTGGATATAGCACCTCAAAAAAAGAATTAACCCGCCTCTTTGGGCAGGGACGGCACACTGAAGCTTCCTACCTCTGTCTTTTTGAGGTGTGAAAACATCAAAACAAAGGCTTGCCATTGAGGTAAAAGCGGAGTTTACTAACGTAAATGAGCATTTTACCGAAAGAGCGTAACGCAGAAAAAGCAATTTTTAGAAGTTCCCTAAACAATAAAAATCTTTACAGTAAAATATCTACCTTTGCAGAACAAAAAAAATGAACACAACTAAAAAATTTACAGCATCAACAATTTCGCTTGCAGAATTATGAATATGAAAGTTTTTTGCCCCCATTTAAGCAAAAAAAAATATCAAATATATTTCTAAGAGACTGAAACAGTCATTTCCGTCAATCGGGTTGACTGTCAAAATATGACCAGTGCAATTATAATAATTAAAATATCGCCTGAAAATAACTTTATGAAAAAACTACTGTTGATTACCGTCTGTCTGTTGTTCTCTATGCAGAGTTGGACAACTCCTGTACGGGAATTTCGAGCCACATGGATTGCTACCGTATCAAACATTGACTGGCCTAAGACAAAAATCACCATTCCCGGTAGCTTTACGCAAATCACGGCACAGCAAAATGAATTGATTACCATACTTGATTCGCTGGTTGCCGCTAATATGAACGCGGCTTTACTCCAAATTCGCCCTATGGCTGATGCACTTTATTCGACAAAAATTACCTGCTGGTCAGCCTATTTGACCGGACAACGCGGTGTTAACCCCGGTTACGACCCACTTGCATTTGCTATTGAGGAGGCACACAAACGCGGGTTGGAGTTGCATGGCTGGATGAATCCCTACCGTTATGCCAATGCCTCTAACAGGCATGCATCCACAGACTATCTCAAAGTGCAGCATCCCGAATGGTTGCTTGGCATCAACACAGATACCATTATGGATCCCGGACTGCCTGCTGTCAGAAAGCATATTGCCAATGTTACAAAAGAGGTACTTATCAATTATCCCGATATTGACGGAATTATCTGGGATGATTATTTCTATATTGAGAGCATCGGTTCCGGCAATCAGGATCAAGCCACTTATTTGGCGTATAATCCCGACAATCTGTCGCTTGTTGACTGGCGGCGAGACAATGTCAATCGTACCGTTCAGGAGGTGTTCGATACTATTCAGTCGGTTAATCCCGGAGTGCGGTTTGGAATTTCTCCGCGTGGTATTTGGAGTACCAGTGTGGCTGCAGCACAAAAATATGGCGTAACGCTCCCTACAGGCATCACGGGAAGCGACAATTACAACGCCATCTATTGCGATGCTCTCGCATGGCTAAAAGCGGGTTCTATCGACTATATTTCTCCGCAACTCTACTGGGCAACCACATCAACAGGACAGGATTACGATGTCCTTGCGCCCTGGTGGCAGTCGGTAGCAGCCCGTTATGGACGGCATTTTTATGCCAGTCAAGCTCTGTATAAAAATGAGTGGGATTATGCCGAAACAGGATTGCAAATTGACGATAACCGGAATGCCGACAATGTTGCTCCCGGATCTATTTTCTACAATACATCCTCATTCTCACAACGGGCTTTTCCTTCCTATTTGCGGGCAAATGCCTTTTCGACAAAGATTTTGCCGCCTGTTATCTCGTGGTATCCCAGTCAAGCGTCGTCCGTTTATAATGTCGGACTTTCCGGCAACTCCATAAACTGGCAGTGTGCTATGACAGAAGGTAGTTATGGCATTTATGCCGTACCGAATCAGAGTGTGGGATACAATGAATTTAGCGCGTTTGACCATTTGTTGACGCGCACATGGAGTCCATCCAAAACTTACGATTTGTCCGCTTATTCCGCACTTTTCACTACACATCAGTTTGCCGTAGCCGCCATTGACCGGTTTGAAAATCAGTCTGAGCCTGTCTATGTGTCTTCCACCGGCTCCGATTATTTGACGGGCAATAAATATCCCTCTTTCGTGTTTTTCACGACAGACGATATTTTAACTGTTCAGGTGCGTAACACCACTGTTGTTGCCGTTTTCTCCATAGACGGCACATGCTTCTATCAGGGTAAGGTAACAGGCGAATTGACACTGCGCCTGCCGCGTGGGTTATACATTGTCCGTATCGGCATGTCCACTGAAAAAATTGTGATTTAAAATAATATTGACAAATATGCAAGTAAAGATAGAGCCTTCGTGGCAAAATTATTTGGCGAAAGAATTTGACAAAGATTACTTTGAGACACTGGTAACATTTGTCCGCAAAGAGTATCAGACGCAAGTGATTTATCCACCTGCAAAATGGATTTTTCGGGCGTTTGACCTCTGCCCTTTCGACCGGATAAAGGTTGTGATTTTGGGACAGGATCCCTATCATGGTCAGGGACAGGCGCATGGGCTGTGCTTTTCGGTGCAGGATGGTGTAGCATTGCCTCCGTCGCTGCAAAATATCTATCGTGAAATTGCCGACGATACCGGCGTAAAACCTCTACCGTCAGGCAATCTGGAACGATGGGCGTGCCAGGGCGTTTTTCTGCTCAATGCGACGCTTTCGGTACGTGCCTCTATGGCAGGCTCGCATCAGGGGCAAGGCTGGGAGCGGTTTACGGATGCGGTGATTGAGACCATTTCCCGTTATCGCGAACATGTTGTGTTCCTGTTGTGGGGCAATTATGCACAGCAGAAAGTACGACTGATTGATGTAACACGCCATTGTGTGCTCTCAGCCGTACATCCCTCGCCGCTGTCTGCTCATCGCGGTTTTTTTGGCTGTAAACATTTTTCCAAAGCCAACAGCTTCCTTGAGAATCATGGTTTGACGCCAATAGAATGGCGTTAACAAGTGTGTATTTTATTGTTTTGAGAAAATATCTACGACATTTTCCAGAAAAACACGGTAAAGGGACAAAATAAATACACGTATAATCAAGCAATTAGCAGAGAAAAAATAAAAGATATAACTTTTGTGTCTGCTATTGCAGGATTCAATAAAATCATTTACCTTTGCCGAGCTTTTTTGCCGTACAATTGACACGGTTAATGTGTTACGGTGAGATGGATGTTAAGAAATAATGAAAAGCGGAGGTTGCCTCCATTATTCTTCCTTAGCTCAGTTGGTTAGAGCATCTGACTGTTAATCAGAGGGTCCTTGGTTCAAGTCCAAGAGGGAGAGCGATTTTTTTAAGTGTACGGGCATAATAATTCTTCCTTAGCTCAGTTGGTTAGAGCATCTGACTGTTAATCAGAGGGTCCTTGGTTCAAGTCCAAGAGGGAGAGCAAGGGTATGCAGCCATCCGGACGTTTATCTGGATGGCTCTTGTTTTTCAGGAACACCATTGTCGGCGATTCGGGTTACACCGCTGTTCGGTGCGTTTGAGTTAGCATACGGCGTTTACTGCAATTGCAGTTACAACGTGTAACGAGCGATGAAAGAATATGTTTAAAACTATAACGGTATGAGATTCATTGAACGCTTCCAGAAACTGAAAATTTTATTCTCCTACGAAAGAGAGGTGAATTTGGACGATACTTCGTTGAAAATACGTCCATTCCAGTTTAATCAGGTCTTTGTAGATCCGGCAGTCAGACTGTTTCAGCAAACGATTTCCCCGCCTGAATTTTGTTCCGTTTCGGACGACAATATCAAAGAAAACAACCTTTTTACCTATACGGTTTTCGTACACAAGGGCGTTGTACAAGCCGATAAAGCCATTTTGCTGCTGCATGGTCTGAACGAGCGCAGCTGGGAAAAGTACCTGCCTTGGGCAGAAAAACTGGCTGTCGGAACGGGAAGACCGGTCATTCTTTTTCCCATTGCCTTTCACATGAACCGCACACCAGAAAGCTGGCATAATCCGCGCTCTCTCTTGCCATACGTAAACCGCCGGAAAGAAAAGTTTGCCAGTCTGGGCAATTCCACTTTTGCAAATCTGGCGATTAGCAGCCGCCTTTCCGAAAATCCTGCTCGCTTTTATATTTCCGGAAAGGAATCCATTTTTAACCTCTGGCAACTGATTCGGGAAATAAAAAACGGGCAGCATCCTCTGTTTGCGCCAAACACGTCTATCAATATATTTGCGTATTCCATCGGCGCTTTTCTGGCGCAGGTATTGCTGCTGTCAAATCCGGAAAAACTGACTTCCGACAGCCGACTGTTTATGTTTTGCGGCGGTTCGCTGTTTAGCAGGATGGACGGAAATTCACGCGACATAGTGGACTGGGAAGCTTTTCTGAAACTGAAGGATTATTTCCTGAACGATTTTGTCCATAAAGGATTGAGTATTTTGAAAAAGAAAGAAGATTTCATAGAAAAAGCGTTCAAATCCATGCTGTCATTTAGCAAATACCGCCATTACAGGGAAACGTTTTTTCAGGAAAATCAAAACCGTATTGCGGCAATCACGTTGAAAAAAGACACGGTTATTCCTACGCTTGGCGTCAAGGAAGCGTTTGGAGAAAAATGTGCCGATAAAATAGTGGAAGAACTGGATTTTCCATACGAATATTCCCATCAAGTTCCATTTCCTGTTCACAGTCGCGTGCCTTCGGAAATGGTTCAACAATGTTTTGCGCAAATATTCGACCGGGCAATCGTTTTTTTAGCTTAACAAAAAGCCCCCGTTGCCGGAGGCTTTTTGTTTGCTGTCTTGAACTATGATTTTTTTGATTGAATGAATACTTTGATTTTTAGACAGACATATTTAATCTTCTATCTAATGGAGAGACTGCTCCACCCTGCGGCACTTCGGTACACCGACTCTCTGTCGTAGGGTACGTATACAGGAATACCTGCCGGCACTTTGCGAAAAGCATTCTTCCCCACTGCAGGCGGATTGATTGCTTTTACATATATTGTCTCTAAGCTGCTGCAATACCTAAAAGCCCTCTCTCCAATCGTCTCTACTGAATTACCGATTATTACCGAAGTCAAACCGCGGCAACCAGAAAAAGCAAAATTTCCAATCGTCTCTACTGAATTACCGATTGTTACCGAAGTCAAACCGCTGCAACCGTAAAAAGCACCATCGCCAATCGAAGTAACAGAATTACCAATTGTTAATGAGGTAAGCGTTGTCTTACTTTCGAATGGGGAATCATAATTACTGCCGAATGAATAATAAGAAATATTTCTACCCAAATACAAAGTGCTGACAGGGCAATTTTGAAGTGAACTTATTCCAAAAGATAAAGTTGTTGTGCCGTCTTCCACTATTACCGATGTCAAACCGCTGCAACCGGAAAAAGCTCTTTCGCCAATCGTCTCTACTGAATTACCAATTGTTACAGAAGTCAACTTGCTGCACTCCTCAAAAGCCCAAGCTCCAATCGTCTCTACTGAATTACCGATTGTTACCGAAGTCAAGCCGCGGCAACCGGAAAAAGCATAATTTTCAATCGTCTTGACTGAATTAGGAATTGTTACCGAAGTCAAACCGCTGCAACCGGAAAAAGCCGCATGTCCAATCGTCTCTACTGAATTACCGATTGTTACCGAAGTCAAACCGCTGCACTCGTAAAAAGCCTTATTTCCAATCGTCTTTACCGATTCGGGAATAATTACCGAAGTCAAATCGCTGCAATTGTAAAAAGCAGAATTTCCAATCGCAGTAACAGCATAAGTATTGCTGTTGTACACAACCGAAGCGGGTATTACTGCCGCCCCTGAGTACCTTCTGCTATTAGCAACCTTTACTTCTCTTGGCGAAGTAGAAGTAACTTTATAGTTGATACCGTTGTAGGTAAATGATTGCGTATTTGTGCATGCGCTTATGCCACAAAGGACGAGCGCTAATACAAGAAATCTGTGATTTGTTTTCATAATAAACACGTTTTAAATTGGTGAATTGATATAGTTGAAAAATAAAAAGTCAATTGCAATAGCTCTGTCATTGCAAGCTTGACAGCGTTTTTTTGTTTTTGAACACTGATAACGCAGATTAGACACGATTTTCACAGATAAAAATCTTGCGTTTATCTGTTAAATCTGTGTCATCTGTGTTCTGTTTTTCCTTTGATGTTTATGCCCTAACGGGCAAAAAAACGGCTTCCTCGATTGCCTTTCAGACAAGTCACGCAGAGGTGCGTCCCTACTACACTCTAAAAACTAAAATATGTTTATCGGGTCGCCTCGTCGATGAGGTAGAAAATGGAACGGAAAGAGATGGCGCCGTGGTTTGTCATCCCTATCTCACAGGTGCGACTTGTCGAGTAACCGCAACAGTTATCAGGAAGTTGCTCCCGTAAGTGTCGCTGCCCGTGCGCATTGAGTTCTGGAACTGTAAATCCTTTATCCCCTGCAAAACCGCAACAGTTGGACTCTACCCTGATGACCTCTTTAGCACACATTTCAGCAAGTTTAAGCAGGTTATCCTCCATATTTATTTTCTTTACCGAACAGACAGGAAAGACCGCTACTCTGTTACAACGTCGTTTGATGGTCAATTCCGGCATTACAAAGGTCAGCATAAACTCTATGGGGTCGAATATGCGCAAGTCAGGGTTGCGCTTTGCCTCCCGAAATGTGTAGAAGCACGGACTCATATCAAAGAGCGTCGGAATAGCGCCGCCGTCAGAAGCCTCCCACAACGCCGCTTCCAACTCCGCAGCCTTGCGTGTGCCCTCTTCTTTATATCCCTTGCTGCTGAATGACATACCACAGCAAAGCGAATCAATTCCCTCAGGATAAATGACCGTGTAACCGGCGCGGGCAAGCAGTCTCTCCGTCGTGCGTCTTAATTCGAGGTCATCCTTGCGATAATCGGTCGAAACTCCCATTGTGCGGTTAATGCAGGATGGGAAATATATTACTCTCTTTTCTCTGTCGTTATGGCTGTCTGTCAGCGCGGTATGTATGCGCGTCGCTCCGCGCGGCATAGCGCTATACCATTGTGGAATCATCTTGCCTGACAGCCAGCGTAACCCGTTTGCCGCAGCGCCTGTAAGTTTATCCCCTAACAGCCTTTGTGCCATATAAACAGCGTCGAGTGCACCACGTCCAACGGCAGTGATGAATTGAATATGTGTGCCAAGCCAATGTGCTGTGCGCTTTTTCCTGTCTGTCAATACGTCGTGGCGCAGGCTCTTGATAAACTTCCCCGTGTCAATATTTACCGGACAAAGCAGCCCGCAAAGCCCGTCCGTAGCACATGTCTGATTTCCAGAGTAATCGAATGTGCTGCGCAACGCCTTGAGACGTGCGTCGTCCTGTGCTGAGACAGAGAGACGTGCTATTTCACGTGCAATCACGATACGCTGGCGCGGCGACAGTGTAAGCCCCGCAGCCACACAGTTCGGCTCGCAAAAGCCGCACTCCATACACTTGTCTATCAGCGTATCCACAGCAGGCAACGGTTTGAAGTTCTCCAAATGGCAGTACGGATTGTCGCTTATAATTACATCCGGATTCAGCATCGCCAGAGGGTCAAATATGTCCTTAACCCACTTCATTACCCTGTACGCCTCTTTTCCCCATTCGCGCTCAACAAACGGCGCCATATTGCGTCCGGTGCCATGCTCGGCTTTGAGCGAGCCGCCAAACCTGTCCACAACAGTATCTGCAATAACATTCATCAAACTTGCATAACGTGCTACTTCCTGTTCGGATGAGAAATCCTGTGAAAATACAAGGTGAATATTTCCGTCAAGCGCATGTCCGAAGAGAGAGGCATCGGTATATCCAAAGCGTTTAAAGATGGCTTTAAGCGCCAAACAGCCTTCCGCCAAACGGTTGAGCGGAAAGGCAACGTCCTCTATGATGCAGGTTGTACCCGTCCTGCGCAAGCCGCCTACCGAAGAGAGCAGTCCCTTACGGGCTTTCCAGTTGAAACTGTACTCTTTAGGGTCTGAGGTGAAAGTATATGGACGAATGGTTGTAACATGCTGTTCAAGCGTCTGCCTTACGGCAAGCTCCTTTTGTGCGAGTTCCTCTGCCGTATGCCCCTGTATTTCAACCAGCAGGATGCATGCCGTTTCAGGTAGCGTGGCAAAATAGGGAGGCGCATCGGGGTCGTTCTCCACCGACCACACCGAATCACGGTCTAAGAGTTCCACCGCTGCCACCGGACACTGTTTGAGGAACGGCACGGCGTTGCAAGCCGCATCAATGGTGTCGAAAATCAGCAGGGCGCACGCCTTAAAAGGCTCGTCAACGACTGTGTTGTAGGTGATTGCAGCAATAAACCCAAGCGTGCCTTCCGCTCCGATTAGCAGATGCTTAATGATATCGAAAGGGTCGCTGTAATCCACAAACGCATTGATGCTATACCCCATCGTGTTTTTGATTTTATACTTTCTGTGAATCAGTTCCACAAGCGCGGGGACTTCGTTGACCCTGTCACGCAACTGCTCAATAGAAGTAATCAGATGTGTATGCGTGCGGCGAAAGTCGGCTTTGCTTGCCTCGTCGGAGGTGTCGAGAATAGTCCCGTCGTGGAGTATGAGGCGGATGTCGGCAACTGTTCTGTAGGAGTTCTGCGACGTGCCGCAGCACATGCCGCTGGAGTTGTTCGAGGCGATACCGCCAATCATAGCAGCGTTAATGGAAGCGGGGTCAGGACCTATCTTGCGTCCGTAAGGTTTCAGGCAAATGTTGGCGCGGGCGCCGGTTACGCCGGGTTGCAGACGAATCTTCAATCCGTTGTCAAGGACTTGACAGTTACGCCATTTATTTGTCGCCACTACGAGTACCGAATCGGTAATAGACTGTCCTGAAAGGCTTGTGCCGGCGGCACGAAAGGTAACGGGTATCTTCATAGCGTGCGAAAGCTGCATAACCGCTATGACCTCCTCTTCGGAATGAACCAGAACAACCACCTCCGGCGTCAGCCGGTAGAAACTTGCATCCGTACCGTAGGCGAGCCGTTGCAGGGGCGATGTCAGTATACGCCTGCGGTCAACAGACTTCGCCAGACTGCTTATAAATGTTTGTGTGTCCATTGATGAATTGTTTTGCTATGAAAACAGTCTGTATGCCGACCGAGCCGGTAAGTCGGCATATCTCACGGCAAAAGTACAAATAAATTTCTAAATAAGCATCCTTATCAATGGCGGTTAATTCTTTTTTTGAGGCGCTATTTTCCAAGCGCACACAATGAAAAAAGTTTTTTACGCAACCAAGGCGCACACGCCGCAGCCGTTAGGTTTGCCGACCAAAAGCGTGGCGGGGTAAATCTCTCAGACCGTGTTTGGAACTTGGCGGGCAATGCCAAAAAGGAGATTGAAACCATCATCCAAAACGGCATCAAAGAGGGCAAAAGCGCGGATGACATACAAAAGTCCCTGAAAGGCTATTTGAACGAACCGGACAAACTGTTCAGGCGGGTACGGAATAAGGAAACCGGCGAATTGGAATTGAGCAAGGCGGCGCAAAAGTACAAGCCCGGACGCGGTGTATATCGCTCTGCATATAAGAACGCCATGCGCCTTGCACGTACCGAACTGAAAGCCGCCAACTGTGAAGCCGCTTGGAACTCGGCGCAAAACAACCCGCTTATCACCGGTTGGAAGATTGTATTGAGCAATAACCATACAACGCTTATAAACGGCATACCAACGCCATTCAAAGATATTTGCGACAAGCTGCAAGGCGTATATCCCAAATCGTTCAAGTTTAAGGGCTGGCATCCGCAATGCCGGTGCGAAATGTTACCAATTACCATAACGCAAGCCGAAAGGCGGGATTTGTACAAAAGCATATTTGACGGCAACCGCGACCAATGGAAGCCAAAACAAATAACCGAACCGCCAAAGGCATTAGGAGACTGGATAGAAAAAAACAACGACAGGATAAACGTTGCTAATAACCGCGGAACGCTACCTTATTGGATAAAGGACAATGCAAAATTTGTAGGGATAAAAGTGTACCCGATAAACACAATAGCGCAACAGGAAACAAGAAAAGCCGCCGCCGAGAAATACAATGTTTACGGTAGCGACTGGGAAAAAGCGTATTTTGACAGGTATAGCGGCGGTTATAATGTGTATCATAAAGACCATAATTTTGCAAAGAAAGGCGGCGGCGGTGAAGCCGAAATAATTGTCGGTAAAATGCTTGCCAAATACAACGGTAAGCAGGTAGAATTTTTGCCGGAGGGTAATACAAAAAGCCCGGATGTTAAATTTGATGGCAAAACATGGGATGTAAAATACATTGAAAAAGCATCGGAGCACACAATAAGAGATGCGATTAGGGATGCAAGAAAAGCCGACAATGTTATTTTTTATTTTACGGATGAAAGCAAATCCGTTTTACTGAACAGTGCAATAGTAAGAGAAGTCGGCAGATTTTTGAAAGGGCAAACAGACAGAATTCCGGATATTTACTATATTGACAAAAGCGGACTTTTGAGATTGCTTTGGGAAAAACAAAAGGGGACTAACTAAATAGTCCCCAGTATGTTGCGTATTTGTGCTTTCGCCCCCCCCCGCCGGGACCGGTCGAGAACGAGGGCATATTTACTCCACTACCGGACTTCCCCCTCTATCTCGGTGAAACGCTCTGGAATCGAACCAGAATTAACCATTGCGCCCAAAAATTGCGGTGCAGAAACTAACTCCCGCACCGCAAAAGTACAACTTTTTTCCGAACCTGCAAAAAAATGAATGCCCTGTTATATTTTTTACCATAAACAGTAAAAACGGGCGGGATATATCCAAAATTTCAGAATTAAACGGTATCTTTGCACCTGAAAATCAGAAAGAAGTTTTATTCAAAAACAACACTCCTTTCAAGATTACCGGCAAAGAAGTTTATCCCGATGGGGTTGTTGTATTAAAACTTGAAGAATTATGACATTTACAGAAATTAAAAAAATGTTGGACGAATCCGACAAAGAATGGCGCGACCTTGAAGCCAACGACCCCGAAGAATACCGGCGGCGCGTGGCGGCGATGCAACCTACCATTGACCGCTATAATTCAGAATTTGGCATCGGCGATGATGATACGCCTGATGACGAAGAATAACAAAAGGGGCATCCAAACGGACGCCCCTTTTTCGTGCATTGCCATAAAATTGTTATCAAAGCAAAGCTGCGATTTTGCGAATTTCATCAAGGCGTTTTGAAAACGTTTTGTCTCTTTTTGCAGTCAGTATATTGTAGCGTGTTTGCAATTTCACCCAGAAATCGGCGTCAATTCCCAATGCTGCTTCAAGAAGCATTGCAAACTGAATGCTTACGGGGCGTTTACAGTTCAAAATTTTCTCAAGCTCTGTATATTGTACGCCAATCTGTTCGGCAAATTTCTCTTGCGATATGCCACGGCACTCAATTTCGTTTTTTAACACTTCCCCCGGATGTGTAGTATGAGCCGGTTCGATGTTGCTCACAATCATATTAGGGTCAACGCCCGGAATGGTAATCATATCTTGTTTATTTATAATGGTTTGACAGTTCTAAAATATTGCATACGGTAACTAATGGCTCAATGCCGTTGTCTTTTACCGTAAATTCAATGCGATACTGCTTGTTTACCCTTATGGAAAAAATACCTTGTTTGTCGCCTTTCAATACCTCGTAGTGCAAAGAATGGATCGTATATAGTACTTCCAGATTTTTCGCACTGTATAACATATCTATACAGTATTGATATTTACTGACAATTTCAGGTTGAAACCGATGTTTTTTATCAGTTGTTTTGCCCGTCTTATACATTTCATACAAGTATTTTTTTTCAAAAGTAACTTCCATATCGTATCATTTGGCGCTGCAAAGGTACACAATTATTTTTATTCGGTGTGCATAACTAATTAATAACTTTTTCTCATATCCGAAATGAGTATTATTTTAACACACTACTTTTGTGGCTGACAAAATTCAATTAATTTAATTTAATTAAAAAATGAAGGAAAAAATTTTAGCATTACTGCAATCGCAATTTGCAGGCGTGCGTAAAGACGGGCTTAACCACATTGCAAACGTACTCGCGTTTCAGGTTACTACCGAAGATGAAGCAAAAACGCTCGTAGGTAAACTTACCGCCGAGCAGGTAAACTCCTTTATTGCCGATTGGCGTAAAGAGGCAGACGCAGAAATAAGCAAGGCAAACAAAACTTATGAAGACGGCCTAAAGAAAAAGTACGACTTCACAGAAAAGAAACCCGAACCGGCAAATCCCACACCGCCGGAACCGGGCACCGCCGGAACTTTTGACGCGGCAGCCATTCAGAAACTTATTGCGGATTCCATTACCGCCGCCACAAAGCCGTTACTTGAAAAAGTTGCAGCATTTGAAAGCGGAAACGTTGCCAAAACAAGGCTCCAGGCATTGAACGACAAACTGAAAGATTGCAACGACGCAACTTTCAAGGCAAAAGCCCTGAAAGACTTTGCAAGAATGACGTTTGAAACGGACGAAGCCTTTACGGAATACTTGACCGACACGGAAACCGACGTAAAAACAGCCAATCAACACTTTGCAGATAGCGGGCTGTCGAATTTCGAGCCGCCCGCCAATGGCAATGGCGGAACAGGTTCGACGAAATGCAGGGCATAATCAGCCTCTACCGGGCGCTTGGCAGGGGACGAAATCCGTAGCGGTTTCAAAAACCTGTCGCACTCCTTGATAGCCTAACATTTGTTAATATCATCCGAAAAGAATAAAAAATACTAAAATCTGTATCCAACAGAAACGCTAATATTCTCATTTCGATAATGTATATCCTCCTGTATACTTGTAGCCATAATATCAATTATACCAGATTCCAAACCAATACCTAAAATAAACTTATTGTATTCAAAATCCACCTTAATTCCTGCGCCAAAATCGAATTGATTTAAAGTTTCTCCTCTAAGCCAATCGCGCGATTCATCATAAACTCCGTTTCCAAACGTGTTCCATTCTCTTTCTGTGCTTCCATCGGAAAAGATACCGTTATGCAATGTCCGCTTGGTTTTTCCACCGATACCATAAGCAAAATACGTTCCAAAACATATATTTACATTAAATTTATCGGAAATGCTTTTTCTAAAGACAAGATATAGAGGTAATTTTAAATACAATTCATTAAATGTGAAAGTATAATCGGGTTTTCCGCCAACATAGCTTCCGCTGTTAAAACCGACAAGTTTTGAGCCTTTTTCCGACAAAAATAATCCTGATTGAAGTCCGAATTTTTGAGTAAAGAAATAATCAACGGTACCTCCGATATGATAACCGGATTTAAACTTGATTGCAGCGGCATCATTAACGATTGCGGTCGATAGATTTAAACCTCCTCTAACGCCAAACTCAAATTTGGAAGTTTGTGCCGACACATTACTCTTAACCACGACGAGCAACAAAAAACAAATGAAAAAAATCTTTTTTATTAAATCATTCATATCAAAATCTATTTAAGATTTGAGGGCAAAGGTACAACATTTTTTTGAATGAGTAACAAACGAGTAACAAAAAATAACCCAAAAAACAGAATAATAACAAAAAACAAAAGCGGAATTTCAAACCCTCAAAAAGCGCTGTATAATAGGCTGTATCTTGTTTTTCTTGCTTTTTTGTTATCCTGATTTTTTCTTCCAAAAATCGGGGAAATGCTCATTTACGTTCGTAAACTCCGCTTTTACCTCAGTGGCAAGCGAAGTCCCCTTATTATTCATTCCCGAACAATATTCGGAATACCTCCTCTACCTTTCCTGCTCCAACCACCTCTATTTGATGACGTTTGCCTGTGAGCTTCGAGAAATTGCCGTCGGGGATAATGATTTTATGAAATCCCAACCTTTCCGCCTCTGCAATACGCTGTTCAATGCGATTGACAGGACGTATCTCTCCGGAAAGTCCCACTTCGCCTGCCAAAGCAATATTTCGGGGCAAAGCAATATCCAGATTCGATGAGAGTACGGCAGCAAGCACAGCCAAATCCACTGCGGGGTCATTCACCCGCAAGCCTCCGGCAATATTCAGAAAGACATCCTTTTGCGGCAGCTTGAAGCCTGCCCGCTTTTCGAGTACGGCGAGCAGCATATTCATTCTGCGTGCATCGAATCCTGTGGCAGACCGCTGTGGCGTACCGTATGCTGCAGTGGATACCAATGCCTGCACTTCCACGAGGAATGGTCGCACTCCTTCTATCATTGCGGCAATGGCAATGCCGCTCAAGCCGTCATTATTCTGGGAGAGCAGCAACTCCGATGGGTTCGACACTTCGCGCAGCCCGTCGTGCTGCATCTCGAAGATAGCCAGCTCATCGGTACTGCCGAAACGGTTTTTATGAGCGCGGAGAATACGGTACATATAATGTCTGTCGCCCTCAAACTGCAACACCGTATCCACAATGTGTTCTAACAGTTTAGGTCCCGCGATGCTTCCCTCTTTGGTAATGTGTCCGATGAGAAAGATGGGAATATTCGAGTTTTTGGCGAACTGCAGCAGTGCCGCCGAACACTCCCTCACTTGCGAAATACTTCCCATTGCGGCATCGGCGGCAGTTGCCGCGATAGTCTGTATCGAATCAATGATAACCAAATCGGGCTGTACATTTGTAATATGGGTAAATATCTCTTCCAGCGCGGTTTCGGCAAGGATATAACACGTGCTTTCCATTTTGCCGATTCGTTCGGCACGCAGTTTTAGTTGTCTTTCACTTTCCTCGCCGGATACGTACAGAACACGTTTTCCGCGCATCCTGATTGCCACCTGCAATACTAATGTTGATTTGCCGATGCCCGGCTCGCCGCCGATAAGCACCAGCGACCCCGCTACCAGTCCGCCACCGAGTACGCGATTAAGTTCTTCGCTTGATGTATCAATACGTTGTTCCTGTGTTGCGTCCACGTCCTTGAGCAAACGGGGTACTTTACCTGCTGACGCAAATTGCAATGCCCCTCCGGCTGTCGGCTGCTTCCGGACGCGGTGTTCCACAAACGAATTCCACGCGCCGCAGGCAGGACATTTGCCGTAAGCCCTTGGATAGTCGGCGCCGCAACTCTGACAGAGAAAAACAGTCTGGTCTTTTGCCATAAAATAGTGTGTTTAATAATTAATAATACAGGCTTACCGGTCAGATATTAGATGACTAATCAACTTGTAGAGTTTTTGCCATTCAGGATGTCCGGCAAGCAAATCAAGATGTGCGGCGAGCGTTGCGCTGTCCCCGCGAATGGCAGGTCCGGTCTGCGCATCTGCAGGCGACAGCTCATTTAACTTTGCAACCCCTTCGCGAATCAGCGGTAATGCCACTCTGAATGAAATTCCCTGTTCTGCAAGGATTTTCTCCGTGATGACATAAAGAGCGTTTGTGAAGTTCGAGGCAAAAACGCCTGCAAGATGCAGCCTGCGCCGTCCGTCGGAATCAAGCGGGAACACGTTGTTGGAGATGCGCCTGCCGACAGTCAGCAGGCGGTCGTATGCGGCAGTATCGGAGGCTTCAAGAAAGAGCGGGGTCTCTCTGAAATTGACAGATGTTCCTGCAGAAAATGTCTGAAAAGGATAGCATACCCCGTAACAGGAACGTATGCCTTCAAAGAGCGTTACCGGCTGACACCCCGAAGTGTGCACGTGCAACCCCCTGTCGGTGTTTACGGCTCTGATTACGTCGGGCAGCGCATCATCGGTAACGGCGTAAATGTAAAGGTCTGCGTCGGGGTATATCTCGGCAGGATTAGCGGTAAAGTCAGCTCCGATACGGAATGCCAGCGCGAGCGCCGCGCTCTCGGTACGGCTGTAAATTTGAACCACCCGAAACCCCTCCTTCGGCAGCGCCTCTCCCAGATGCGTGGCAAGATTGCCCGCGCCAATGATTACAACCTCCACCATATCACACCCTATTTCTGCGTTCCTTTCGACCGCGTCTCTTTCAGTTGCGATGCCTTTTTCTTTAACTGCGCTATCTCTTTTTCCTGATTGTAAATCGTTTTCAAGAGTGCATTAAGTTCTTCGTTTTCAACAGATGAAGGAAATTGCGCCTCAACACGCTCCATAAAGTCGGAAAGGACGTTCATATAGTTAATGAATGCGTGATAGGGCGATTCATAAGCGATAGGCTGCGCGTAGATTTTTCCGTTGGAATAATGTTTGGTTGCCATAACGAAGAAGTGTGAGGCGTCCTGCAACCTCAGCCAGTCAAATTTCAGAAGCATATCCGAACAGAGATGCACGCGGTCTGCCAGACTGTAGAGTTTGCCGAGTGCTTCCTGCTGCAACTCATTCCCGCACCACGCCGAAATATCTTTCTCCTCGTCCGTCCAGGACACAGGATGAATGCTCGACAGCACGTCAATGGGTTTGTGCCGCTCAACGCACTCTGAGGGTAGCGCAAAGGTTATTCCCTCTTCCAGAGCGAACATCGGCAACGCCTTGAAGAAGTCAAAGATACCGCTACTGCGACTGTTGATTAGCCCCAGCGCCTCATACCCCATACAGATATTAAAGACTTTCTCCTCTGCCGGAGCAGCGCTTACCCACTTCACAAACTTCTCGGCGGTAAGCGGATACTGGTCCCATTGCCACTGCGAGAAACGGTAGTTTATGTCGTCGCTGAGTTTGTCATTCCGCACCAGCAGTTTGAGTTTTGGGTTATTGATATGGTGATAAAGATAATGCGGACTTTTCCATCCAAGCACATGTTTTGCGCCTTCCACCAGAATGGCTTTGTATCCCATTCCGGCAACCATTTCACCGATTTCGTCGGAATAAAGCAGCGCCAGATTGGCAAAGACGGTCGGCTTGCGCCCGAACAGCGCTTTAATTTTGTCTGCCTGCAACGTTACCTGCTCAACAAATTCCTGCTCGTTGTAAAGCGCCGCCAGCGAATGAGCGTAAGGGGTTGCCAGAAATTCTACGCAGCCTGTTTTTGCCAGCTCACGAAAGGAGTCAATGACAGCCGGCGCAAACTGTTCAAACTGCTCCAGCGCCAAACCCGAGATAGAGAATGACACTTTAAACTTACCGTTTGCACTGCGAATCATCTCCAGCAGGGTGCGGTTCGCTTCGAGACAGTTGTTTTCGACGGTAGCCTGCATAGCGGATTCATTGGCATAGTCATCGTAATAGTAGTGGTCGTTGCCAATATCAAAAAAGGCATAATGCTTCAGATTAAAGCGCTGATGAATGCGGAAAATGAAGTTAATTGATTTCATTACTGTAAAGAATTAATTAAGTTAATCTGTTATAAATGTCCCGTACTTTCTCGCCGGCATATTCCCATTTGATGTTGGCGATTTCGTCCAGACCGTTTTTCCGGAGCGTCCGGTGCAGTGCAGGATACTTCACGATGGCGTGAATAAAGTCCGCCATAACATCAATATCCCAATAGTCTGTCTTAATGGCGTTCTCCAGAATTTCGGCGCATCCCGACTGTTTAGAGATAATGCAGGGCGTTCCCGCTATCATCGCCTCAAGCGGAGAGATGCCGAAAGGCTCGGAGACGGAAGGCATCATATAGACGTCGCTCTCGGTAAGCATTTCGTACACCTTTCTCCCTGTGAGAAAGCCGGTAAAGTAGAAGCGGTCGGCGATGCCTTTTTTGGCAACCAGACGAATCATTTCAGACATCATATCGCCGGAACCAGCCATTACGAAACGCACCCCTTGCGTCTTTTGCAGCGCCCGCGCCGCTACCTCGACAAAATATTCGGGTCCCTTCTGCATGGTGATTCGCCCAAGAAAGGTTACTATCTTGTCTTTGCGCGGCGTCTTGACGAGTGTATTTACAAAGTCAAGAGGCTCTACGGCATTGTGTACGGTGGTTACCTTGTCGGGATGTTGATGATATTTTTCAATAACCGTTTGACGGGTGAGATTGCTGACGGTAATAATATGGTCGGCGGCGTCCATGCCCTCCTTTTCAATACGGTACACGTCGGGATTCACCCGTCCCCGACTGCGGTCGTAGTCTGTGGCGTGCACATGCACAACCAGCGGCTTGCCGGATATGTGTTTGGCAAAGCGTCCGGCGGGATAGGTAAGCCAGTCGTGGGAATGGATAATATCAAACTCCAGCACGTGCGCCAGCACACTGCCCACCGCTTCATAGTTTGAAATCTCTTCCATAAGATTCTCAGGATAACGTCCGGAAAAATGAATACAGCCCAAATCATCCGTACCGATGCGGCGAAAGTCGTAACGAATACCGTTACGGAAGCGGAAATAATTCTCCGCACTCTCGCCAATGCGCTGCTCAACGTAATGCCTGTCAACATCGCGCCATACCACCGGTACGCGATTCGCCCCGATGATTTGCAGGAAACTCCGGTCTTCGTCCCCCCAGGGGCTGGGGATAACAAAGGTTATATCCATATCCGACTGCGTAGCCATACCCTTTGTCAGTCCATAGCTGGCTGTGCCAAGTCCTCCGAGTATGTGTGGTGGAAATTCCCATCCGAACATTAATGCTTTCATGATAATAAGATTTTATTGTTCGACAAAATGTTTGGAAATATGTATAGCTCTCAGCAACTCGGCTACCGTCATAGCGTAACTCATAGCGCCGTGTCCTTTAAAGGGAGGATTGCCGTCGTATATCTCCGAAAGCGTTCCGACGGTCAGTTCGGTTAACTCGCTCTCGAAGCCGGCAAGCAACCGGTTCACAAAAGAGATGCCGCTGGTTTTATATATTCGTAAATATGCCTCGATAAATGCTGCCGTTGTCCAGGGCCAGACCGGACCGTTGTGATAGTTGTGATTACGCTCGCTCACGCCCCCGACATAATTCGGTCTGTACATGCTACTCTTCGGACTAAGCGTCCTGAGACCTTTGATGGTCAGCAATTCGCGCGTGATAATATCAAGAGTGGCTTTCTGTTGGGTTTTGTTTAATGGAGAATAGGGAAGCGAGATAGCAAAAATCATGTTGGGACGTACTTCGGGATTGCGGTAGTCGCCGTCAATGAAGTCATAGAGATAGGCGCCATTCCAGAAGTATTCCACAAACGACTGCGCCGCGCCGCCCGCCTGATAATCGAGCAATGCCGCCTGATTGTTTTGTCCCAGCGCTTCGGCAATACTCGCTCCGAATTTCAATACATTATACCAAAGGGCATTTATTTCTACAATATAACCTGTACGCGGCGTAATGGGTCTGTCATCTTCAATGGCATTCATCCATGTGGCAGGCTTTTGCGTGCCATTCGTATATAAAAGACCATTCCTGTGCATGAAGAGGTTGGGATGCTGTTGTTTCTTGATGAACGCCAGCACATCAAGTATCTGCTGTCCGTAGTTTTGCGCCGCCTGCGCAAAGGTCGTGGCAAGGGCATACTGCTGGATTGCCCATATATACCATAACAGTACATCGGGAGCGCTGACCTCCTTCAAGCGTGTAGATTTCGGACTGGCTGTTATAAAATCATCCACCGCACGCGACCCTATCAACATCATTTTCTCGAACATGTCAACATCGCCTATTGCCAGTGTTGCACCCGGAAGGGCAATAAAGGCGTCTCTGGCACGATACTGAAACCACGGATAACCTGCCAGAAGATAATAGCCGTCCTTTTGCGTTACATAGAACTGTCGGGCAGCAACTTTTAAACAGGAAAAGAAATCGCTACGCACTTCGGTACGGGCTTTTTCGGCGTCAAACAGGCGCTTAATCTGTATGGCAGGCAGCGGCGACAGTCCCGCCGAAAAGACAATGACCTCTCCACGCTTTATGGGCATTTCAAAATAGCCGGGTACAAAAAGGTCTTCCCGACATTCATAGCCGCGTTCCTGCTCCTTGTAGTACTCAATGTCGCGATACCAGTCATTGTGCGATACGAATTTGTTTTGCCTGTTAGTCTGCATCACTAACGACGGATAGCCTTCATAGAGACAGAAGCTAACGCCATTTTGCACTTCCGAATAACCGGTATTAATATGTGGATTCTCGTGTGTCAGAGCGTGGACGCTGCGGAATGCGAGAAAGGGTTTTAGGCGAAGTGTTGTGGGGGAATGTGCTTCAAGCAATTCATAACTGAGAAGTACGCGGTTTTCTTCCTGTACCAAAAGACGTTCCTTTTTCAGAATAACGCCACCAACACGGTAGATGGTTGTTGCCACGCCGTCGGCATGAAACTCACGAATATACTTGTGTCCTCTGGGGCTAAAGTAATTGCCCTGATACTCGCGAACGGCAAGGTTAAATTCGGCGCCGTGTTGAATAATCGTTTCATCACACGCAGCGATAAACACGTGATTATCGTTGTCAAGCGCTGGCGCCGGCGCTACAAGCAAACCGTGATACTTGCGGGTATTACAGTTGATAATAGTTGTCGAGGAGTAGCCGCCCAGACTGTTTGTCCGCAAGACCTCCTTTGAGCGGGATTTCTCAAGGTTGGTTAACAGCAGTTTGTCGAATTTTAAGTAGTTCATAACAATATGGCAATAACGGTTAGTTGTTAACATCCCTCCGACGGGGGCGAAAGAGGGAAAAAGAATTGACAATTATGGATTCTGAAATTCAATTGCAAAGATACGCCTTTTTTAGTTATCAACTATTAGAGTGTCGTTATTTAATAAAGGCGCGATAAATCGCGTTTTAGAATCAAGAATCAAGACGTGCACAAGAGCATTATTTATTATTCACGAATTAATAACTACACTTTAATAAACCCGTTGTGCATTTAGAAAATAAAAAGTCCTGCCTTTTCAGGCAGTGCGCTCTGCTTACTTCCCTGCCGCAGGTCGATGACCTGCGGTTATGAAGATGTTGTCTTTCAGACAAGTCAGGCAGAGGTTGGTGTGTCGTGCTTATGCCGCAGGTCGATGACCTGCGGTTATGAAAATTCTGCCTTGCAGGCAGTATAGGAAGCCGTTTTTTTGCCCGTTAGGGCGTTATGTGAATAACCGTAAGTGCAACTTATGGACATCGCAATACGCTGAACATCAACCCGTATGGGTTGAATTATCATTTAGTTCAACCC
>JAISXJ010000022.1 GCA_031270565.1 Prevotellaceae bacterium | reverse complement strand
TTTAAAAGATGACGAATATGCAGCACTTGCACAAAAAATGGTGCAAAAACTTGGGCGCAAACGCAATGTGCCGTTTGAAACAGGCAAAACGGAAATATGGGCGGCTGCCGTTATTCACGCCCTGGGTAAGATTAATTTTCTGTTTGATAAATCGTTTCAACCTTACGCCAGTGTTGCGCAAATTTACGAGTATTTTGACACAAAGCAAAGTACGGTTGCCAACAAATCGAAAGAAATTCGCGAAATGCTGAACCTTTCGTACTGGGACAGTGAATTTTCAACTGAAAGCATGGCAGACAAAAATCCGTTTGCCAGTTTGACGATACTGATTTAATATGCATACAAATGAAATTATTACAAATGATTCCAATAATTTTTGGCAAAAACCCAGATGAAAACGACTGTAATGTTTATTGACAAATCACAAATTAATTATCATACACAAAATTAGAATATGAACGATAACAATTTCCCTAAAAATTTTCCCGCCGACTTTATCAGTGAAGGTGTTGACCAGACGCGCGGGTGGTTTTTCACGCTTCATGCTATTGGAACGATGGTATTCGATTCCGTAGCATTTAAAAATGTGGTGTCTAACGGTTTGGTACTTGATAAGAACGGCAACAAGATGTCCAAACGGCTGGGCAATGCCGTAGATCCTTTTACCACCATAGCACAATACGGCGCCGACCCACTGCGATGGTATATGATGACCAACGCCGCTCCCTGGGATAACCTGAAATTCGATATTGAAGGCGTGGAGGAGGTGAGACGCAAATTCTTCGGAACACTCCACAATACCTACTCGTTCTTTGCTCTCTATGCCAATGTAGATGAATTTTCTCCTGATACAGAGCAAATTCCCGTTTCAAAACGACCTGAAATCGACCGTTGGATTATTTCGTTGCTCAATACCTTAATCAAGAATGTAACAGAGCATTACGAATCTTACGAGCCAACCCGTGCAGGCAGGGCGATTCAGGATTTTGTTACCGAAAACCTCTCTAACTGGTATGTGCGTCTCAACCGCAAGCGTTTTTGGGGCGGCGAAATGAATGACGATAAACTTGCTGCATATCAGACACTTTACACCTGTCTCGTTACCGTCAGCCAACTGATGGCGCCCATTGCGCCGTTCTATGCGGACAGGTTGTATAGGGATTTGACAGGGGCGGCAGTATCAAAAAATTGAAAAACTAAAAATCAAAAAATATATGAATACAAACAAAAAACTATCAGTACATTTAACCGGATTCCCGAAGTATGATGAAACACTGATAGACACGCATCTGGAACATTGTATGCTTTTGGCGCAGCAAAGTTCGTCGATGATACTCGCTCTGCGCCGCAAGGCAGACAAAAAAGTGAGACAGCCCTTGCAGCGTGCCGTAATTCCCGTAACGGATGCCCACACAGGCGAGGCGTTGCAATATGTCGCCGAATTGATAAAAGCCGAAGTAAACATCAAAGAACTGGAGATTGTCTCGGCAGATGACACGTCATTTGCATTGGTGAAGAAGATTAAACCCAACTTTAAAACGCTTGGCAAAAAATATGGCAAACAGATGAAAGAGATTGCGGCGGCAATTGAACTATTTTCGCAGGAAGATATTGCCTCGCTCGAAAAAACGGGCATCTGCCATCCGATATTGCCGTCGGGTGCAGTGGAAATTGCCGTTACCGATGTGGAGATTGCCACAGAGGATATGCCCGGATGGCTGGTTGCCAACGAGGGGAATCTGACTGTTGCACTGGATGTTACGGTAACGCCTGCTTTGTACCGCGAAGGAATTGCGCGCGAGTTGATTAACCGGATACAGAATCTCCGCAAGACAAACGGTTATGAAATCACGGACAAAATACATATCCGCATCGAACATTCTCCCGAAATAACACCTGTCGTGGAGGAATATACTGCCTACATTGCTGCACAGGTACTTGCCACGCATATCCGTATGGAACAGCGCCTTGATGAGGCTATCACATTAGACTTGGAAGACTTTGCGGTAAAGATAACGGTAGAAAAAAATATCGGTTAAGACTTTTTTTAAGTCCTGTTTTTTCTCCCTTACGTTCAAATATAAATGGTCACACAAATTTTCAAATTCAGTTAATTCCTGTTAATTCTTTAGCCATTAATCAATCATTACAAAAAAAACTATCTTTGTGGCCGTTTTTAGAAGGTATGAAATCTATTACTTAATCCTTAAATAATCAATAACAAACTATGAACTACAAAGTTCTCACAGCTGATCAGGCTGCCGCCTATATCAATCACGGCGACATTGTTGGTTTCAGCGGTTTCACGCCGGCAGGCAGTCCGAAAGAGGTGCCTTCCGCTATTGCACGCCGTGCCGAAGAGGCACACAACAGAGGCGAAGCGTATAAAATCGGCATCTACACAGGGGCTTCAACAGGTGATTCGCTTGATGGCGCCTTAGGACGTGCCAATGCCATTCAGTTTCGTACTCCCTATCAGTCCTGCAAGGATTCACGTGCTGTAATCAACAGTGGCGATGCTCATTATTTCGACATGCATCTCTCTCATCTGGCGCAGGAATTGCGTTATGGCTTTATGCCGAAACCAAAATTTGCCGTTGTAGAGGCGTGCGATGTGACTGACGATGGAGAAATTGTCCCCACTTCAGGTGTGGGTATTTTGCCGACTATCTGTCGCTTAGCCGATCACATCATTGTGGAGTTGAATGTTGCGGCGCCAAAAGCGTTGCGTGGCATCCACGACATTTTTGAGCCTAACGACCCGCCTTGCCGCGAAGCGATTCCGGTTTATCACGTAAGCGACCGTAACGGATTGCCCTACACCAAGGTTGATCCGGCGAAAATCCTTTGTGTAGTTCATACAAACCGCCCCAATGAGGTGGATTCTTTTACGCCGATAGATGAAACAACAGCACAGATTGGACGAAACGTTGCCGATTTTCTGGCTGCCGAGATTAAGGCGGGACGTATTCCAAAATCGTTTCTACCTATTCAGTCGGGCGTTGGCAACATTGCAAATGCCGTTTTGGCATCACTTGGGTCAAATCAGGATATTCCTGATTTTGAAATGTACACCGAAGTAATTCAGGATTCGGTGATTGACCTGATGAAGCAGGGACGTGTGAAATTTGCCAGCGGTTGTTCGCTTACAGTATCCAAGGCGGTATTGAGTGAGGTGTATGCGGATATGGAGTTCTTCAAAAAACGTATTGTACTGCGCTCTCAGGAAATATCAAACAACCCGGAAGTGGCTCGACGGCTGGGACTTATCACTATTAATACAGCATTGGAAGCGGACATCTTCGGCAACATCAACTCCACGCACGTGCTGGGAACAAAAATGATGAATGGTATCGGCGGGTCGGGCGATTTCACACGGAACGCCTATATCTCTATCTTTACCACGCCTGCTACGGCAAAAGGAGGAAATATCAGCGCCATTGTGCCGATGGTATCGCACATCGACCATTCCGAACATTCCGTAAAAATCCTTATTACCGAATATGGCGTAGCGGACTTACGGGGAAAATCGCCCATAGAACGTGCCTATACCATCATTGAAAAGTGTGTTGCTCCGGAGTACAAGGAACTGTTGCACCGCTATTTAGCCACAGCGCCGCAGGGACATACGCCGCTTAATCTCAACACTTGCTTTGCGATGCATCGGGCGCTTGCCGAGACGGGCGATATGCATAACGCACAAATTTGATTTGTGGCTTAAAAAATATGGCGAGGCTGTCTATGAAAATGGACAGCCTCACTATAATTAGCAGATTAACCTCTGTATAATCGGTTGCTACTTGAATCTGCGACGCAAAAATATTTTTCACTAAAAACTACACTCTAATAACTAAAAAAGCATTATCTTTGCCCCGTTGTTATACACATCTAAAATCAATACAAAACGATGCTTACATCTGGGATTCTATATTTACCATTTTTTCAGATTAGACGGTTTAACCGGCTAAAAGTAAGTTCGTTACAAAAGCCCCCCCCCCGCATTCAGCTTAACTCCTTGTATTCAAGGGCTTATCATTTATTAAAAACTTTTTTGTTACTGGTTATCAGCGCGAAGTTTCTTTGTGTCTTTTCGCCATATACATATATAACGGCAACCTTTCGGAATGGTCTGGAGGGTTGCCGCTGTGTTTTATTGCCTCCACTGCTCCTCGTCTCTGACGAGAAGTTAGTTGGTCGGTCGTTTTTTAACGACCTGTCTCGTTACAAACATAAAACCAATAAATGCCCTTGTGCCCTTTGTGAAAAAATCTTTG
>JAISXJ010000020.1 GCA_031270565.1 Prevotellaceae bacterium | reverse complement strand
ACTTGATTAAAATTGAAAATTGGTAATGTATTCGCCCCTGCTACCGCGCGATTGTATCGCATGGTAGCAGGGTTTTCTCTTTGCCGCTTTCGCGGCATTTTTTTTCAGGGGGCGGCTTTGCCGCTAAAAAAAGAAATTTAAGGCAAAATTTTCGCCTTTTCGGGTGGTTTTTGGCTCTGTTTTTATTAACGAAAAAGTTTTAGGGAACAAATTTGGCATAGAAAGATTTAAACTTGATGGAATGGGACCCAATTTAGAGCGATTTGGAGGTACTCCGTACCCATATAAAATGAGAACAAGGACATACTTTTTTACACCAACACCAACTAAATAAATTTAAGGTATGAAAAAGTATAGATTATTTGTTGCGTTTGGCTGTTGCTGCGTCATTTGTTCTTTGCTTTTTGTAAATTATGATAAGCAAGCGTATTTTTACGGATTAGATAGTAATTTTCACAAGAAACAACTGCCTTTTGGAATTAGCCCTTTTTATGTTTATGAGTACCCACAAGAGTTTGTTTTAATCAATAAAATATACAAAGACGGTTATTCGGTGGCTGTTGGTAAAGGCATACGATTTTATCGTAGCAGTTTCAAAATCAACGATTTTTTAAGTTACGGCTACAATGATACTTCGATTATTGTAAAATGTGCCGACAGTTTGCAAAATATCAGGTATTTAAGTTCTTATGTTACGGAATACAAAAACAAAGACGGTAGCCCTGTCATAAGTTTTCAAGATTTGGACTTTGCGGATTTGCAAAAAATCAGCAATAATTATCAGTGGTATAATGTAGATAATGAAACCATTGAAAATATAATGGCAAAAAAATACCGATTTTTATTGTTATTTATTTTGTCTGCGATTGCGTTTTTTACAAGTTCGGTGATATGGTTAATTAAAAAATACTGCTGATGCGTTAATATTCTTACTTTCATTGCAATACATTGATTTTGAATTCTTTGAAGGCGTTTCTGCTTTTTCGATTTGAATTGAAAAATACAATAAAAACCCTTTCAGAATAACGTAATTCAATGATTCCATTTCTTAACGCATCAGTACTAATTCCTGATAAAATCAATGTTAATGAATAAAATTATGAAATCGAAGTTATTGTTAATTTTGTCGCTGATATTTGTATTATGTTGCACAAACAACAAAACAAAAAACATATCAAGAGAGCAACAGTCCAATATTCCAGAGTCTATTGACAAAATGGAAAATTTTGAATTTTTTATTGAAAAATTTAGGGATGATTCTATTTTTCAAAAATCAAGGTTAGCCATATCAAATGCATATATAATAAAGCAGAGTAATGATATTGATTCTGCATTATGTAAGGGAAATACTTTGATGTGGAGTGAGTTTGATGAAATTTGTTACGATATTATTACAATAAGAGCAGATAATTGGCGTATTATTAAATCTGACTTATTACTTGAAAAAAATGAGGAAGATTGGTTTGCAAAATTTGATACGATTGATATAAATACAATAAAATATGTAGCAGGTTGGAATAATGCTTCGGAAGTATGGTATCAGATATTATTTGAACGGCAAAGCGGTAAATGGTATTTAGTTCAATTTATTGATTATGATAATGTACTGAAATGGTAGGAATAAGATTATGTGTCTCCACTTGCCGTAAGTTTATAACTTGTGGCTGTAAAAAACAGAAGCCCCGCAGTTTGCGGGGTTTGTTCTTTTTCGGGGGCGGGGTCGGCTTTGCCCTTTGATGACTATAGACAAACGCGGTTATACGAAGCACTATTTTGCAGAAGGCGAGCGTATAGCCAGTAGTATAGGCGGAGGCGGCACTCCGTTAGTGAATGAGGCAGGAACAGCTGTATCTCATTTATCCGGAGGTTATGCACAGAAAACGCCTCCGGCGTTCCGTGCCGTCAAGTAGAAACATTGTTAGGCATAAGTCATTGTGCATTGAAAATGAGCAGAGACGCGATTTATCACGTCTCTGCTCATTTAATCATTTTTTTACCCCTATTCCATTGCGTTTTAAGAGGGCATCAATGGTGGGTGTGTGTCCGCGAAAATGTTTGTAGAGTGTCATCGGATGTTCGCTGCCTCCCTTGCGCAGGACGTTGTTGAGGAACGAATCGGCGGTGGCACGGTCGAAAATACCGTTAGTTTCAAACAGAGCAAAAGCATCGGCATCAAGCACTTCCGCCCATTTATAACTGTAATATCCGGCGGCATAACCTCCCGAAAAAATATGCGAGAAAGTTGTGCTTCGTCCGGTGCCGGGCACAGCGGGAAGCAGAGCGGTTGTTGCTACAGCGCGATTCTCAAATGCAATAATATCCCCCTCAACGGGACTGGTGATGGTGTGAAACGCCATATCCTGCAAGGCAAAGCCCAGTTGCCGCAGGCAGGCATAACCGGCATTAAAATTGGCAACATCAACCAGCTTTTTCACCAGTTCGGCGGGGATTTTCTCTCCCGTCTGATAATGCACGGCAAAATCATCAAGAAAATCCTTTTGCGTCGCCCAGTTTTCCATCAACTGAGAGGGCAATTCCACAAAATCCCGATAAACATTTGTCCCCGAAAGGCTCTCATACACGCCGTTTGCCACCATACCGTGAATGGCATGTCCAAACTCGTGGAGGAAAGTTTCCACCTCATTGAATGTGAGCAAAGCGGGTTTTGTGCCGGTCGGACGTGTGAAATTCATAACAATCGTAACGTGCGGACGGCGGTCATTCCCCTTGGCATCACGCGATTGCCCCTGATATTCGGTCATCCAAGCACCGGAACGTTTTCCCTCGCGCGGGTGGAAATCGGTGTAGAGAACGGCGAGATATTTCCCGTCTCTGTCGGTAACATCATACGCCTCTACTTCGGGATGATAAACCGGAATCTTGCTGTTTTTAGTGAAATTCAAGCCATAGAGTTTATTTGCCAAGCCAAACACGCCCTTTTTGACGTTAGAAAGTTCAAAATAAGGCTTGAGCATTTCATCATTAATATCGTAAACGTCATTTTTCAGTTTTTCGCTGTAATAAACGTAATCCCACGCCTGTACCTTAAAATACCCGCCGTTGTTATCGACATATTGCTGTATCTCATCCAGCTCCTGTAAAGCCACGGGGCGATAGGCTGTCAACAGGTTGTTAAGCAGAGCATAAACATTTTGCGTATTTTCTGCCATACGCCGCCGCAACACATACGCCGCATAATTTTCGTATCCGAACAGTCGGGCAATCTGTAGCCTCAACTGCGTAATCTCCCGAATGAGTTCCGTGTTGTTATATGCGCTTTCAGACAGACACTGCGTGTTGTAGGCAGTCCAGATTTCGCGCCGTAAATCACGGTTATCAGCGTATGTCATCACAGGCACGAAGCTTGTGGCACGCAGGTCAAGCAGATACCCTTTTCGATTGATTTTCTCGGCTTTAGCGGCGCTCATCTCCAGAAAATCATCAGGCAGCCCCGCCAGAAGCTCTTTATCTCTGATAAATAAAGAATAACTATTCGTCTCTTTAAGCACGTTTTGCCCGAATGTGAGTGTGGCGGTGTTCAACGCCTTACTCAACGCTTTAAACTGCTCTTTCTTTTCAGCCGACAGGGTTGCGCCATTTGATGCAAATCCCTCGTATGTTTTTTCGAGCAGCATGGAATCTTCTACCGAGAGGTTAAGCGTTTGGCGTTTATCATAAACGACTTTGACACGTTCAAACAGTTTTTTGTTGAGCATGACAGCATTGGAATGGTCGGTGAGCTGCGGCGACAGTTCCCGTGCAATCTGCTGCATGTCATCATTGGTTTCGGCGCCGTTGAGCGCAAAAAATACCGATGTAACGCGGTTAAGCAAACTTCCTGAACGCTCCATTGCTACCACCGTATTTTCAAATGTGGGAGGCTGTTTGTTGCCGGCAATTTTTTCTATTTCAAGATTATGTTGCCTGATGCCCTCTTTGAATGCAGGCAGAAAATGTTCATTCTTCAGTTCATTGAAGGGAAATGTGCCGTGAGGCGTTTTGGGCGTTTTAAAAAACGGGTTCTGCGCCTCCAGAAATGTTGTACTCATGAGTAGAACAGTTAAAAACAAGATTTTTTTCATAGTAAGATTGTTATTATTTATCATTTTATTTATTACCACCGTTCCTCCATCTCCTTTTGCGAACGCATACGAAAGCGGTCAGGATCCGGAGTAACAAATTCTTTCCGGTTATACTCTTCCGAATAGCCCGGACGAATTATTTTACCCGGAATATGCAGGTTATTTTGAAGATAATTACCATTCTCATCCGTCCCTTTCACCACACCGTCGAGGTATTTTATCATCATCTGCTCACCCATCGTTTTCCATGATGCCGAGATGCTTTGAGCCTGTTCTATCGAAAACGTGGTCAGGTAGCGACTCACATCAGCTTCCTGACCTCTTTCATAAATTTCGAGAGCCGTTACATCAGCGGAAATAAGGGCAATTTTAAATTCGATATCCCATTTCTTTTGCTCGGTCTTGACTGTCTGAATCAGGTCGCTGTAACGATTGTAAACCATGCTTGCCACCCAGTTATTAATCCAAAACGCCGATGTCCAGGAAACTTCAAACATATTACCATTGCTCATATCGAAACAGAGTGGCACTTTATTTGTGCAGCAATAAATGGGGGTATAGAACCCTGTTGAGGCGTCGTCCACGCCAAACCAGAGTATTCCGCCAATGGAATTTGGCAGCCAGCGACGCATCTGCGCTACAAAGGAAAAACCTGTCTGCTGTGTAGCGGTGGGGCGTTCGTGAAAATATTCCACACTGTCCACAAAATAGGAAAGCGGACTGTTGCGGAATGGCGAGCCAAACGCTCCGGAGCCTGCTCCTCTGGTCATATCAAGCGGCGTTCCTTCATAATGGTCTCGCATCATGTTTTTGATGTCATCCACCGACAGCCGTTTATCCGGTTTGACCCAGAGCGGCAACCGTTCACGGGTTTCTCCGTTGATGTAACTGATAAAACGGTCGGTGGCAGAGGACACCTGTCGGAAGAACGACCAGACACGCGCTTCACAAAAACGCAACCCTCCAAAATCAAGAGGATTGTAGGTATCCGAGAAACTGAAATTTTCATCACTACCACTGTAATATCCTTTTTCACGGGCAAATTCAACTACATCCGGCGAATAGAGACAGTTATATGAGTCTCTAAAAGGGATTTTGGTAATGCGAGCCTGATTGGCATGCGCCGAAATACAGTTATCAGGAATACGCAAAGCCACCCAGACCGCCCCTTTGCGTCCGGGACCCTTGCCAATCATCTCCATTATCCACACTTCGTTGGGGTCGGCAATGGAGAAAGATTCGCCGCTGCTGTAATAGCCATACTGTGCTACCAGATCCGTCATAATTTTGATGGCTTCTCTGGCTGTCTTTGCCCGTTGCAAAGCAATATAAATCAGACTGCCATAGTCGAGAATACCTGTGGTGTCTATCAACTCCTCACGACCGGTGAACGTGGTTTCGCCAATGGCAACCTGATGTTCATTGATGTTACCGATTACATTATAGGTCTGGCGAGCCTGCGCAATCGTACCGAGATATTTGCCCGTATCCCACTCATAAACTTTGAGTTGAGTGTTTTTTGGATATACGGCTGCAGGCTGATGATAGAGCGCCCCATAGAGCCAGTAGGAATCTGCCGAATAGGAAATCATGGTCGAACCGTCAACAGAAGCGGTTTTCCCTACCAAAAAGTTGGTACAGGCATTCGTGGTAGTTATCCAGCAAAATGCCGTTAAACAAAAAAATAATTTACAGTTTTTCATGTTTTTCTAACGTTTAATATAGATAATAAAAAAAATCATTTTAGAATGGATATCCCACTGCAAAGTGGAACGCCACATCGTTTGCCCACGACAGCTCCGTTCGCCACCGTTCATGCGGGGAGGTATAGCTGGGGTCAAACAGTTTGATGCCCATATCTACCCTGAGAACAAGAAAACTAAAGTCCAAACGCAGCCCGACACCGTAGTTGCAGGCAATCTGGCGATAAAAATCGCCGAACCGGAACAAACCGCCCGGCTGTTCATTGTACTCCTTTATTGTCCAAATATTTCCCGCATCAATGAACACTGCGCCGTTGAGTTTCCAAAAAAGTTTGAAACGGGATTCAATATTCATTTCCAGTTTAATATCACCCGACTGATTCATATAGTCGATGTATCCCATACTGTTTTTGTAGGAGCCGGGTCCCAGCCAGCGTGCAGACCATCCCCGCAGACTGTTGGCGCCTCCGCAGAAATAACGCTCCTCAAACGGTAAAATGGTCGTGTTACCATACGGAAAACCGATGCCAAACGCCGCGTGAAAAATCAGCTGATTCCTCGAATTAATAATGTGGTGATAACCAAAATCAAAATCACTCTTTGCATACTGCGCATAGCGTGTGGAAAATATATTATAGCCGCCATTACTGTCTTTCTCATGCTGAAAAAGATGACTCATCGCATAAAGAAAATTGCCCGCTACGGTTACATTTCCACGAAAATTACAGTAATTGCGCAACGGTTTACTTGCCTCATAGTTGGAATAGTTTATGCCGAATCCCATACGCATAATCAGATGATTTTCGTAACTGAAACGTATGGACGAACTCGGAGTAAGATACCTGCTGCGAAACGCATCGCTTATCCATGGCAGATAAATATAGCTAATATCCAATAAATTATAATTAAATCCATAGCGTCGTGCATGCCATGAATAGCTCATACCCATATTGGCAATGTTGCGTCTGTATCCGGGACGCTGTTGAAAGTTATAGCTTATCGAAAATTGCGTTGACCCGCTATACCGACGGCGAAAATCATCCTTAATAAAAGGCATCGCCAGCGAGGGAATACGCAACGACATTTCCCCGCCCACAGAGGAAGAGTGATAGAATTGCCCCACCTTTCCCATTGCCTCAAAAGCGCCATTCATACCGATACGAAAGGTTTCAGCGCCCTTAAATATGTTTTTATTCTGATAACTCAACTCCAAAGATGCGCCCAAATCGCCGTCGGAATGTGTTCCGTCAACCTCAACGGAGAAAGCAAGTTTTTTTTCGGGCGTGATATAAATTGCACAGTCAAGCATACCATCTTTCCTTTCCTGAAAACCGATATTGACATATTTTACTGCCGACAGGCTGTTCAGGTTAGAATATGTTCTGTCCACAGACTGTTCATTATACCAGTCTCCTGCCCTGACGGCGGTTTTGGTTGTAAGCAATTTATGTGTAAAGAGCCGTTTCCCCTTTTCCGAGATAACGGTATAGCCGTTGTAAACGGTTGTGTCAAAATCAATCTCCTGTTGAGAAAGAGTCTCCATATCCGTAATGCAATGGATGGTAACAGAGTTAATCTTTTTTCGATGAAAAATTAATGACTTGACGGAATCGACCATATACTGTTCCTGCAAAACCATTCGTAAATCAACCTGATGCGATACTGTGGCGCTGTCGGCTAAAAAATGCAGCATATTTTTTTGCACATTATAATAACCATGCCGGCGTAAGAGCGATGTTACCCTGTCCCGTTCCATATTCAGGGCATCCACATCGAAAAGCGCCTGTGCCACAATGGCTGTCGTATCCTGCCCAAGCAAAACCATTGCCGAATCGTCGGGCAAGTCAATCTGATATTTGCCGATACGGTAAGGCTCACAGCCGGTTATCCGGTAGGAAACATGGATTCTCTTCCGTTTTGTTTTTAGCGCCACTTCCACCTGCGAATCAATGTACCCTCTGTTCCGCATAACCTTCGTCAGCATTTCCTGAGTACGTTCCGTCAATTGCTGGTCGTAGATTACGGGAGGCTCTCCGATACGTCTCAGCCAGCGGTTTAACCATCCGGCTGTGTCTGAACCGGCAAGGTTATACAAGCCAAGTTTTATACGCATAAAACCGAATGTGTAGTTGTTTGAGTTTTGAAGAAGGTAGGCTTCCAGGTCAAGCTGTGAGATTTCAGGAATATCCGTTTTTATCTTGTTACGGTTAAGCAGATAATGGTCATCGGGTACGTTTTTGGTCACACTGCAGGATAAAAACAGCAGTGTGCACACGCAACTTATGAAAGATTTCCAAAAAGACATATTTATAACGTACCTGTTTTAGAGTGGGGTTGCAAAAAGTTGCGCAAATGTAGCGATAATCGCGCAAAATTGTTCTATTTTTGTTCCGTAAAAAAAAATGAATCATGCTCTCGAATCAGAAAATAAAGTTAATCAATTCATTATCACTAAAAAAATACCGTGATTCTTTGGCGCTTTTTGTGGCGGAGGGTACAAAATGCGTACTTGAATTAAGCGTATTTTTCGATTGTAAAATAGCGATTGCTACGCAGGAGTGGCTGTCAATGCACAAAATTACAGCGGAAGAGCTTGTCATCGTCTCCTCGCGCGACGAACTGAAAAATGTAACCGCTCTTTCATCGCCGCCCGATGTTTTGGCAATATTTTATCAGCGGAAAAAGGATTTTTCCTGCGAAAATATGCGGGGAAATTTAACGCTTATGCTTGACGATATACAAGACCCCGGCAATTTGGGGACGCTAATCAGGCTTGCCGACTGGTTTGGCTGTCAGCATATCATCTGCTCGCCTCAAACGGTGGATGTCTATAACAGCAAGGTCATACAGGCTACAATGGGTGCAATTGCGCGGGTAAATCTGCATTATACGCCTCTTGACGACTGTTTGCAATGGGCTAAAAAACACGCTGTCCCCGTTTATGGCACATTTCTGAACGGTGAAAATATCTACGCCACGCCTCTGACACAGGAGGCAATCATTGTTTTTGGAAACGAAGGACACGGCATTTCGCCGCTGCTTGCCGCCTGTGTTGACAGGAGAATAACCATCCCCCGTTTTCCTGCGGAAGCGACAGCTGCCGAATCGCTCAATGTAGCCATGTCGGCTGCCATTGTGCTGTCGGAATTTCGACGTAACGCAATTTAGAACTGCACCTGCAGAACTTCCGCGCCTTCCCTAAAAAAACATTCCTGGCGGTATCGTCAGGAATGTTTTCATAGAAAAGACTTTTGGAGATATTAAACCGGCATGACCGTAATCTTGCAGTTTTTCCGGTAATCCCCATGTTGAATCTGAACAATATAAACGCCGGATTGCAGGCGTGTCGGGATGGTATTTTCTCCCGCCGCAAAAGAATATTCTCCAAGAATTATTCCCGAAATGTCGTACAGAATAACCTTGCCCGACTCTTCCGAACGGATATGCAATGTGCCTTGCTGTGTCCAGATTCTGTCGGTGTCGTATTGGGTGGCGGTAACGGCTGATACCTTTTTCCCCCACGTTACATCATCAATGTAATAAACGGTAGCGCTCTGTGTGCCGCCGTGCGGAGCAATAAAGTGAAAGGCAATAAAAAATGTATCCGCAATATTTTGTCCGGCTAAATCCATTATATAAGGCACCCACGTACCGTTGTAATCGCTGCCCTGAGGAATATCCAGTCCCTGCAATTCCTCCTTGTATAGCGGCTCATCATTTTCTACGTAATAAACTTTCAGACGCGCCTCATCTGCATCACTCATGAAGTCGCCCATTACTTTGAAAGAAAATTCCTTGCTCGTTGCATTGATAAAATCAAGCGGCGGCGTGTACAGCCACATTTCGTATGCATCGGGAGCGGTATTGACGGAGTTGTATGCCGTTACTTTTGCCGCAAAATTGGGTTCTTCATCAAAGCGAAAGCCCCACCATGCGCGGTAATTCTGTTCGGCAATGTTTTTCCATTGCGGCAACGACAGCGCCGTATTGTGCGTAACGGAATTGAAATTTTCTTCCATCTCCGCCAACGCATTTGAGTTATCCAAAGGCAGGCTGTCGCCCTCTGTTTCGGGAGGGGCTATTGTGCCGACGCCTATTCCCGTGAGGTTGGCAGTAGCGGAAATGCCATCGGCAGAGATGCGCAACTGTTTGGTAAAAGTTCCTGCCTCTACAGGTTTGAACCGGATTCTTAACGTACTCGTGCCATTCTTTACGGGTTCGCCGGAGATAAGGATAAATGCGCCATTCGGCGTGCCGTCGTCAATCATTGCCCGACTGGGAAGCGTGCTCAGGTTTTCCGTTGTAACGGTAAAAGCCATTATGCTGTCCTGCCCGACTGTGAGTGTGCCGAAATCGTGCGAGACAGGCAAAATCGTAATTACCGGTTGCGCTGTGGGATCGGTAGCCGTACCGTTCAGTCTTCTGCTTGTGAAAAGTTCGGGCGCATCAGGGCAATCGAAAGTCAGCATCGCCTCGTGATTACCCGTCTGTGTCGGGAGATAGTGAACGTCCAGTGATATAGAGGTCTGTCCGGCAGGAATCAGAGACGCCGAGACATCAAAGTATCCGGCATTGGCGCCGGTGATTTCAACATTAACATCGTACGGCAGATTGGCGGTTGTTACCGAAACCTGCTTGGTTGTCTGTACGTTAATGGTGGTTGCAAACGCCGGCACAGAGGCAGGCGTAACCGTGAGCGTTGGCTCGTTACTCACCACCTTGTGCAGGTCGAAATCGTCGAAAATGACTGTCGCACCCAGAGGCACTTTTAGCGCTAAATAGAACGATGACGCATTAGCGGGAACCGTCAGCGCAAGCGTTTTTGTTTCCCAAACGCCTGTTGTTGTTGCCGAAAACTGCTCTTTGAGAATACTTTCCTCGTGCGTAGCATCCACGTTGCCGCCTCCCCAGTAGTTATTCATACGAATATCCGAATTAGTCCCCAACGATGTTACGACGTAATAATAAAACGACAGTTCGTAATGGTCGCCGGCTGTGAGCGTAAGCAAACCGGTGTACTGTTCCAGTTTTGCCATAGCGCTGCCGGTGATTTTGCATGCTGTAGCGCCGCTGTGGAAAATAATAGTCTCTTTGGATGTACCGTTTGAATCCCACGCATCCTGAGAGGGAAACGTCCCAAAGTTGTTCGTAACCCATGGATCTTCAAAACCCGGATCAAAGAGGAGATTATCTTCGGCGCGGGCAGTCAATGAAGATAGAAATGTTACCAGAACGGTAACAGTAAATAGTCTTGTAAATAATTTTTTCATAAAACATTTTTTTAATGGTGATTTAACATGGTAAATATAGACACAATATTAGATTGTAAAGCCTCTTAAAGAATGGAACCGGCGCATAATGGCATTTCCTGAGAACGTTTTACACGTTTATTCTCAATTACATTTGCAAAGGTACATTTTTTCTTTCAGTTTTCAGTTGTCAGTTTTCAATAGAAAAATAGAACACAGATGACACAGATTTAACAGATAAACGCCAGATTTCTATCTGTGAAAATCGTGTCTAATCTGCGTTATCAGTGTTCAAAAATAAAAAATCATTATCTTGAGCATCCTGTTAATCCTGTGAAAAAT
>JAISXJ010000117.1 GCA_031270565.1 Prevotellaceae bacterium | reverse complement strand
ACCGAAGTCAAGCCTGTGGAAGCCCTGAACGCAGATGCGCCGATTGCCGTTACCGAGTAGGTACTTCCCCTGTTAATAACGGTGGCAGGAATGACAACTGCGCCGCTGTAGTCGTTGTAGGTACTGGCGGTGGCATACGTTACCTCTACCGTTAAAGGCTCAACGGAGGAGGTAATGTTGTAGTAGATTTTCTGCCCTTCGTTCACGGCGGAGAAATCATACATCAACGACGCAAACTGCGCTGTCAGCGCCGTATCCTGCGTGAGGGTGAGAGTGCGCGGATTGTCCGTATTGCCGTCGCTCCACTGCGTAAAGTCGTGCTTGTGTGCGGATGTTGCGGCGATGATTGCCGTGTTGTTGTTGCAGGTGTTTGCCTGTGTGATGCTTGCCGTTCCTTTGATGGCGCCTTCGCTTTGTACAGTGAGATTGAACGGTCTATTTATATAATTGGTAAACCCGCTCCACTCTGCTGCACCCTGATACGCCGATGTGCTGCCGCAGGGGATATGTACAGGAATACCGACCGGCACATAGATGAAAGCATTCGCACCCACTGACGGCGGAATCGCCGCGCTCACATAGATGGACGTCAAACCGCTGCAACCGGAAAAAGCAAAAGTTCCAATCTCAGTAACCGAATTAGGAATGGTTAATGTACCGTTAAAGCCGCTGCAACCGTAAAATGCCCTCTCTCCAATCGAAATAACCGAATTAGGAATAGTTAATGCACCGTTAAAGCTGCTGCAACCGGAAAAAGCCCCCTCTCCAATCGTCTTTACCGAATTAGGAATGGTTAATGCACCGTTAAAGCTGCTGCAACCGGAAAAAGCATAATTTCCAATCGAAGTAACCGAATCGGGAATGGTTAATGCACCGTTAAAGCTGCTGCAACCGGAAAAAGCCCTCTCTCCAATCGAAGTAACCGAATCGGGAATGGTTAATGCACCGGTCAAACCGCTGCAATCGGAAAAAGCCAGCCCTCCAATCGTCTTAACCGAATTTCCAATAGTTAATGTACCGTTAAAGCCGCGGCAACCGTAAAAAGCATTATTTCCAATCGAAGTAACCGAATTAGGAATAGTTAATGTACCGGTTAAACCGCGGCAATAGTAAAAAGCCTGATCTCCAATCGAAGTAACCGAATTTCCAATAGTTAATGTACCGTTAAAGCCGCGGCAACCGTAAAAAGCAGAACTTCCAATCGAAGTAACCGAATTTCCAATAGTTAATGTACCGGTCAAACCGCTGCAATTGAAAAAAGCCTGCTTTCCAATCGAAGTAACCGAATTAGGAATAGTTAATGCACCGGTCAAACCACTGCAACCGGAAAAAGCATAATTTCCAATCGAAATAACCGAATTTCCAATAGTTAATGTACCGTTAAAGCCGCTGCAACCGGAAAAAGCTAAATTTCCAATCGAAGTAACCGAATTTCCAATAGTTAATGTACCGGTTAAGCCGCTGCAATTGCGAAAAGCATTATCTCCAATCGTCTTTACAGATTCAGGAATAATATAACTGCTTGCTTTACCTCCGGGGTACTGTATCAATGTATCCTGCACTTCGTTAAACAATACGCCGTCAAGGGAACTGTAATGCAGATTGCCGGTAGCAACATCAATACCGGTCAAACCGCTGCAATCGCGAAAAGCCTCATATCCAATCGAAGTAACCGAATTAGGAATGGTTAATGCACCGGTCAAACCGCTGCAATTGTAAAAAGCCTCATTTCCAATCTCAGTAACAGCATAAGTATCGCTGTTGTACACAACCGAATCGGGTATCACTGCCTCCCCTGAATAACCTGAGTTACCAGCCACCTTTACTTCTTTTAGCGAAGTAGAAGTAACTTGATAGTTGATACCTTCGTAGGTAAATGCTTGCGCGTTTGCGCCTGCGCTTATGCCGCAAAGGACGAGCGCTAATACAAGAAATCTGTGATTTGGTTTCATAAAAACATATTTTTAGGTTTTAGTAATTCGTAATTCGTAATTGGCTTACGCCGAACGTTGTTTCTCAATTCTCAATTCTTCAGTTTTCGTGCCTTTGCGTTCTTTGCGTCTTCTCCCGCCAAAGCGGGAGGTTTCGCAAGGGGCGCAAAACTGGTTGGTAAATAAATTTATTTTTCATTTTTCATTTTTTTGCTACCGCAGATTTGTAATCTGTGGTTTGCTTGTTAAAGCAATCCTTTTTCTCCCCCTCGTTTGTAACGAGGGGTAAATGGTAATCTCGTTTGTAACGAGATTGGTCGTTGAAAACGACCGACCATCTAACTCCTCGTCAGAAACGAGGAGTAGTCCCGCAGATTACAAATCTGCGGGAGCGGGGGTGAAGCTGTTATTCCTTCACAATCTTTTCTGTTACTCTGCCGATTCTTACCAGATACACGCCTTTTGTCAAATACGAAACATCAATGCTTATCACGCCGGTTTGTGGAGACTCTGCATGCCACGTCCCTACCGTGTGCCCTGACAAATCCGTGATTTCCACACTTGTATCTCCCGATACACCCGAAATAAACAGTTCATCTCTTACGGGATTTGGATAGAACCCAAGGGCGGTTGTAATTTCCACTGTTAATGTTGTAGAGTTTTTACATCCAGTTTCGAGGTCGATTATGGTGAGGATGTATGTGCCGCTGGCTGATGCAACGGTTACAACCTCGTCATTATCCGTCCAAACGCCGTTTTCTACTACAGGTAAAGTGTAATTACCTTTGTGAACTCTATTTGCATAAACCGGAACTTCAGGTAATGGATTTACCGTCAAATTCAACTTAACAATGCTGTCGCAGCCGTTTACGTTTTGCAACTCCTGCGTATAAGCGCCGGTTGTGTTTTCGTTAAAGCCGTTCTCGTTGTAGGTTGTGCCGAAACAAATTGTAACATCAAATGTTGTAATCGGTACTTCGGGCAATACCGTTAAGTTCAGCGTCACAATGCTGTCGCAGCCATTTACGTTTTGCAACACTTGCGTATAGGTGTCGGTTGCGTTTTCGTTAAAACCGTTTTCGGTGTAGGTTGCGCCGTAACAAATTGTAACATTAATTGTAGACGACGATTGGGGCAATACCGTTAAATTCAGTACAACAATGCTGTCGCAGCCGTCTAGTGTTTGCCTGTTAAAAATATATTCGCCCGAAACTGAGCCGACCGGAAAAACAGTATCGTTTTGCCAAGCATAAGGCAATTCGTTTTGACAAATTATATCATTTTCATTTTTGTATATCGGCGAAGCATTTATATTTGTAAAATTGCTCCATACTGCTGCCGACTGATATGCAGATACGCTTCTGCAAGGAACATAAACAAGAATTTCTGTGGAAACACTGAAAAAAGCATCGTCTACGACTGTCGGCGGAGTTTCTGCATAGATTGTTGCCGAAGCCAACTTGCTGCAACCGGAAAAAGCCCACTCTCCAATCGTCTCTACCGAACTTCCAATAGTTACTGCTGTTAAATCTGTGCAATTTTGAAAAGCATAATCTCCAAGCATCTTTACAGAATTTCCGATTGTTACAGAAGCCAAATTGCTGCAAGATTGAAAAGCCCAACCTTCAATCGTCTCTACTGAATTTCCGATTGTTACAGAATTCAACCCGCTGCAAGAGGCAAAAGCATTATATCCAATCGAAGTAACCGAATTAGGAACTGTATAACTGCCTGATTTACTGCCGGGGTACTGTATCAATGTATTCTGCGCTTTGTTAAACAATACGCCCTCACGGGAACTATAATGCTGATTGTCAGCAGCAACATTAATATCGGTCAAACCGCGGCAAAATCGAAAAGCCGCCGTTCCAATCGTCTTTACAGAATTACCGATTGTTACTGAAGTCAACCCGTTGCAAGATTGAAAAGCCTGAATTCCAATCGTTTTTACCGAATTAGGAATAGTTAATGTGCCGGTCAACCCGCTGCAATTGTAAAAAGCCAGATTTCCAATCGTCTCTACTGAATTACCGATTGTTACTGAAGTCAACCCGCTGCAACCGGAAAAAGCCCGCTCTCCAATCGTCTTTACAGAATCACCGATTGTTACCGAATCCAACTTGTTGCAAGCGGAAAAAGCAGAATTTCCAATCGAAGTAACCGAATCTGGAACGGTTAATGTACCGGTCAAACCGCTACAATAGGAAAAAGCATAATTTCCAATCGTCTCTACTGATTCGGGAATAGTTACTGCCGTTAAGCCTGTAGAAAGCCGAAAAGCAGAATTGCCAATTGCCGTTACCGTATATGTTACTCCCAAATTGGTAACAGTGTCAGGGATAACAACTGCGCCGCTGTAGTCGTTAAAGGTATCGTCGGTGGCATACGTCACCTCTACCGTCCGGGGGTCAGTGTGGGAGGTAATCATATAGTAGATTTTCTGCCCATTGTTAACGGCGGCGAAATCATACCTCACTGACTCAAACTGCGCGGTCAGTGTTGTATCTTTTGTTACCGTGACAGTATACGGATTTTCTATACTGCCGTCGCTCCACTGCTTAAAGACGTGTTTGAGTGCGGGCGTTGCTGTGATGATTGCCCCGTTGTCGGCGCAGGAGGCTTGTGGTTGTGTGATGCTTGCCGTTCCTTTGTCGGCATCTGCGCTCTCTACAGTCAGAACGGGAAAAATATCTTCCTCGTAATTTGTAAAATTTTCCCATCCATCTGCACCCTCATACGCTGTTTTCGTGCCGCAGGGGATGTGCACAGGAATATCAGTGGAAACATCGCCAAAAGTATTGCTTTCGACTGCCGGTGGAATTTCTGCATAGATTGTTATCGAAGCCAACAGGCTGCACTCGCGAAAAGCACTACTTCCAATCGAAGTAACCGAATTTCCAATAGTTACTGCTGTTAAACTTGTGCACTCGCGAAAAGCATGATATCCAATCATCTTTACCGAATTACCGATTGTTACAGAATCCAACTTGCTGCAAGATTGAAAAGCATAAGCTTCAATCGAAATAACCGAATTAGGTATAGTTAATGTACCGGTCAAGCCGCTGCAATTGTAAAAAGCCATATCTCCAATCCAAGTAACCGAATTACCGATTGTTACAGAAGTCAACTTGTCGCAATCGGTAAAAGCCGCACCTCCAATCGTCTCTACTGATTCAGGAATAATATAACTGCCTGCTTTACCGGCGGGGTACAGTATCAATGTTTCCTTGTCTTTGTTAAACAATACGCCTTCAATGGAACTGTAATGCGGATTACCGACAGCAACATCAATACCGGTCAACCCGCTGCAAGATCGAAAAGCCGCACTTCCAATCCAAGTAACCGAATTAGGAATAGTTACTGAATTCAAACCGCTGCACTCGGCAAAAGCCCACTCTCCAATTGCCGTTACCACATAAGTTACTCCCAAATTGGTAACAGTGTCAGGGATAACAACTGTGCCGCTGTAGTCGTTGTAGGTCACTTCGGTGGCATACGTTACCTCTACCTTAAAAGGCTCAACGGCGGAGGTAATATTGTAGTAGATTTGTGCTTGTCCGTTGTAGGCGGCGAAATCGTACGCCTCTGCTCTGTTAGCAGAGCAGAGGCATAAAAGCGTTGCCACGAGGGCAAAAGAGTAGAAAGATTTTGTTTTCATAAAAACATATTTTAGGTTTTAATTATTTTAGAGTATAGTTATTTTAGATTTTAGATTTTGGAGTTTAGAGTTTAGTTATTGGCTACGCCGAACGTTGTTTCTCAATTCGTAAATCGTAAATCAATTTGAGTTTTTCGCAAGAGGCGCAATAAAACAGAGCGGCAACGCCTCCGAAAATTCGGGAAGCGTGCCGTTATAAATGTATATGGCAAGGAAACGCAAAGAAACTTCGCGCTGTTAACTGTCAAATAGAAAAAATCTAAGGTTTTGTTAATCACTTGAATACAAGGAGTTAAGGAGAAAACAGGGGGGGTTGTAACGAACTTACTTTTAGTCGGTTAAACCGTCTAAACTGCAAAAAAGGTAAATATAGAATATCAGATACAAACATTCTTTTGGGGTCAGTTTTTATTGGTGATAAATTAAGGGTGCAAAAATAATACAAGTTTTTGGATTGTGCAAGAAGTTTTATGTTCTTGCCTTTTCAAAGCGGATTGAGGATGAGGTAATCATTGCCTTTTCATAGCAGACATGCGGACAAAATTTGTACATCTATTCTGAAAAAAAGATTGTTTTTTCATCAAAAAACACTATCTTTGCAAAATAAAAACCAATCCTGTTCGTTAGTATGGTCAATCTGCTTATAGGCAGGGTTATTAAAAAAGTTGTCTTATGGGAAAAGAAATAGAGCGAAAATTTTTAGTTAATACACTTGATTTTATGTCGCAGAGTTCGCCGTGTCGTATTGTACAGGGCTATTTATGTTGCGAAGCCGGTTGTGTGGTACGCATCCGGCAATATGATGATCGTGCTTTCATTACGGTGAAAAGCGCTTCGGTGGGCTATGCCCGCGATGAATTTGAATATGCTATTCCGGTGGAAGATGCCGACAAGATGCTATCTGATATGTGTCACGGATTTATCATAGAAAAAATGCGTTACCGAGTATCCTACGAAGGATTTGTTTGGGAAATAGATGTGTTTCAGGGAAGAAACAGAGGTCTTGTCGTTGCGGAGATAGAACTGCCAGCCACCGATACGCCGTTTAAAAAACCGTCGTTTATTGGTGCGGAAGTAACCGATGACCCGCGTTATTACAACGCTAACCTCTATGAAACTCCCTATACCTTGTGGGTATAAATAATTATGACTAACGACCTTTTATCTCGCCTTGAAGGGCTTTCTGCACGATTTGATGAACTCTCCACACAAATTTCCGACCCGTTGGTGGTGGGAGATATGAAGCGATTCATCAAACTCAACAAAGAATATTCCGAACTGCAACGTGTTATCGTCAAACGCAATGAATACGCCCTGTTGCTTAAACGTATTGACGATGCCCGTTATCTGCTTAATACCGAGTCCGACGTGGAGTTGCGTAGCCTTGCCAAAGAGGAGATAGACCTTTTGGAGCCTCAGCTTGCTCCGATGGAAGAGACTATCAAAATGCTGCTCCTGCCTGCCGACCCGGAAGACAGTAAGAATGTCATTATGGAGATACGTGGAGGTACTGGTGGCGACGAAGCTGCCATTTTTGCAGGAGACCTTTGTAAGATGTATCTCAAATATTGCGAGAACAAAGGGTGGAAAACGGAACTCTCCAGCGCTACGGAAGGCGCTCTTGGCGGTTACAAAGAGGTTATTTTCACCGTTACGGGGGAAAATGTTTACGGAACACTTAAATATGAATCGGGTGTGCATCGTGTGCAGCGTGTACCCGTTACCGAGACGCAGGGGCGTGTACATACCTCTGCGGCAACGGTGGCGGTTTTGCCCGAAGCAGAGGAGGTGGACGTGGAAATTAATCCCGCTGACGTTGAGATGCAGACATCGCGTTCGGGTGGCGCCGGCGGACAAAACGTCAACAAGGTAGAAACAAAGGTACAACTTACGCACAAACCGACCGGCTTGGTGGTTGTCTGTCAGCAGGCACGCACGCAACTTGCCAATCGTGAACTGGCAATGCAGATGTTGCGTACAAAACTCTATGACATAGAACTGTCAAAACATAACGATGCTATTGCCGCCAAACGTAAAACGATGGTTTCCACCGGCGACCGTTCCGCCAAGATTCGCACCTACAACTATCCACAGGGGCGCATCACCGACCACCGCATAAACTACACTGCCTATAATCTGCCTGCCTTTGTCGGTGGTGATATACAGCCGTTGATAGACCAGCTGATTATCGCTGAAAATACCGAACGTATGAAGACGAATGATTAACGGACAGCAAAACACGATTCCGCTAATAATCAGGCTTTTCTTCTTTTTCGCGGTTGCTGAAGAAAGCGTTAACCGTCTTAGAAAACTGATAACCGAACACTAAAAAAGATGTACCTTTGCCCGTCCTTTGGGGCGCAAACAGAGATAACTTGCTATATCGTTCAACTCAAAAATACCGATTATGACCATAGAAATCATTAACCGCTCTCATCATCCGTTACCGGCTTATGCCACAGACTTTTCGGCAGGTATGGATTTGAGAGCCAACCTTGACACTCCCCTGTTAATAAATCCATTAGAACGTATCTTAGTGCCAACAGGCTTGTATCTGGCGTTGCCCGCAGGCTATGAAGCGCAGATTCGCCCGCGCAGCGGACTGGCAATCAAAAAAGGTATTACCGTATTAAATTCGCCCGGCACAATTGATGCCGATTATCGCGGAGAAATTTGTGTGATTCTGATTAATCTGTCCAACGAGCCGTTTGTTATTAATGACGGAGAGCGGATTTGCCAGATGATTATCGCGAAACACGAACAGGCAGAGTGGGTCGAAGTAGAGGAACTTCGGACAACGGCACGCGGCGCAGGCGGTTTCGGACATACCGGCATCTAAAAAAACATCGGATAAAGCATATTCTACGCCGTAGGTTTATTAATTCATAATTTAAAAAACACAGTACTTTATGAAATACGTTGTTATCGGACTTTTAATTTTTTGCTCGTGGAAAGTGGCGGCGCAAACGCCGGATTCGCTTTGGATACGGTCGCTTGAGGAACAGCAACTCAAGGACAGTTCCGACATTCAACGGTTTGATTATCATTTCTATCAGGGGCAGATGTACGCGCAACGTCTGCACTATCAGGAAGCAATAAATGAGTACGGTGTCTGTATTGCCATTGATTCCAAAAATGCGCAGGCACATTTTGAAATATCAAAAATGTACCAGTTTCTTGGGGATACGCAGACTGCACGGCAACAATTGCTCGAAGCCATTCGATTAGCGCCGGATAATTCCTACTTTAAAGAAATAGAGGCTGCCTATTGTATTCAGGCGCAGGATTTTGTTCAGGCTATTGCTATCTTTGAAAAGTTAGCAAAGAAGCATCGCGGCAACGATCTTTACCTCTATCGGCTTATCGAACTCTATTCACACACAAATCAGTATGGCAACTATTTAGCCACGCTTGACCGTTTGGAAGTTTTGCACGGCATCACAGAGGAGATTGCCATTGCCAAAATTGAAGTCTTTGAGTTGCAGAATAAAAGCAAAAAAATAATTGCCGAAATGGAAAAACTGATAGCCAAATATCCCTTTGAAACGCGCTATCAGGTCTCCTTGAGCGACTATTATTTTGACAAAAAACAACCTGCCAAAGCCCTTGCCATTCTTGATGCCATCTTCAAAAGACGTCCCAATGATGGATATGCCTCTATGGCCATGTTTGCTTATTATCAGATGAATAATCAGCCTGAAAAAGCATCAGGCTATCTGATGCAGGCATTAGTCGATCGCTCGGTGGAACTGGACGAGAAACTGACCCGATTGCGCCCTTACCTTGCCGAGCTGTCGCAACAGAAATTAATGGCAGAGGCGGATTCGCTTTTTGAGTTGCTGTTGGCAATCTATCCCGACCATGCGCAGGTATTTACGCTTCACGGTGAGTACCTTGCACAACATCAGCGTATGGAAGAGGCAGAGAAACAGTTCCGAATGGCTGCTACCATTGAGCCTGAAAATGAGGAAAACTGGGTGCGGCTTGCTCTACTGCAAAGTCAGAAGACGGACATCAGCTCCTTTGCCGAGACGGTGAAAGAGGCGGAAAAACGTTTCCCACAGAATACATTCTGGGCATATTACAGGGTTATTATCGCTTATCAACAGGAGTTGCCGGACACCGTTATTATGTTGGTGGAGCGTTATGTCGCACAGTTGGACGGGAACGAGAAAGAGGTGAAATCCAAAATGTTGGGCATGCGCGGCGATCTGTTCGTACAACAGAATAAAATTGCCACTGCTTTTGCCGATTACGACTCGGCGCTGATACTATTCCCGCAGAATATCATAGTACTCAACAATTATGCCTATCATCTGGCGCTTTGTAACAGCGATTTGCGCCGTGCGGAACGTATGAGCGGACAGGCGGTGAATAGCGACCCGCAAAATGCCACCTATCTTGACACGTATGCTTGGGTGTTTTTTATGCAGGGAGATTACCGTTCTGCGCAGTTTTATATGGAGCGCGCGCTTAATTATGACAAGGGTGATGTGCTGCTTGAGCATTATGGTGATATTCTTTTTTTGCTTGGCAGGGAAGAGGAGGCGTTGGAACAGTGGGAACAGTCGCGCGAAGCGGGCAATAAATCCGACATTCTGACTCAAAAAATTGCCGAAAAGAAATACATTGTTTCTCAATCCGATGGCTGCGAAGAATAGGGCTAACTCTTTTTTTGAGGAGCTTCAAAAAGAACCAAGAAAGAATGAACGCCGTCAGGCGTTTTTATCCCTAAAAGAACGCAAAAATTTTTCTTAATAACTACACTCTGATAACTAATAATTAAAAAAAGTATTACCTTCGCCGCCATTATTGTTTACATCTAAAATCAAACAAAAAATAATGCTTACACAGGGGATTACCTATTCACCATTTTTTCAGATTAGACGGTTTAACCGGCTAAAAGTAAGTTCGTTACAAAAGCCCCCCCCCTGTTTTCTCCTTAACTCCTTGTATTCAAGGGATTAACAAAACCTTAGATTTTTTCTATTTGACAGTTAACAGCGCGAAGTTTCTTTGCGTTTCCTTGCCATATACATTTATAACGGCACGCTTCCGGAAACTTCGGGAGTGGTGCCGTTCTGTTTGGAAACTTTCCCATTACAATGTGACGGCGTCACATCATAATGTGGAGTTTTTACATTACAATGTAATTATATCAATATCAACTGGTTTAATTATTAATTTCTTAAATTTTTATTTGGATGAGTAATCTAATTCCTGAAGCTAACGCTCTGTTTGCCATTTGGGTGAACATTTTTTTTGACAATCTCGGCGCCATTCTGGTGCGTATCGGTTTTCCTGATGACGTATTTGGAAATCTGGACAGATTGAGAAGTATTTACGTCGAAGCCAATGCTGTTGCGAAAAATCCTGCGACACGCACAAAGGCAGCTGTTCAGGCTCGCAAGGAGGCGCGGAAAGTCTTTGAAAAGGCACTCCGTCAAGCAATTGCCGAGTACCTGACGTACAACCATAAAGTGACGAACGAAGACCGCGAGAATCTCGGACTGCCGATTCAGAATACCATTATTCCGTAAAACAATTGTTAATGATTAATGCCTTTACGCGCCTTTTGCGGTTTAATATTTTTACCATAAAGACGCAAGAGATACGCAAAGAACACAAAAGCACGAAACAAAAAACCTATCCTGCCCGCGAAAGTGGGAAGGGCAAATATTTTTATTTTCAGTAGTTACCAAGAAGCAAAGAGTTCGTTATTCACAGATTTGTCATTTCCAGCATACGCAAAACAGGACGTATGGCACGTTGACGTAGCTCCTCATTGATAATAATTTCAGGCGTTTCATCCCGCAGACAGAGGTAAAGTTTCTCCATCGTGTTGAGGCGCATAAAACTGCACTCGTTGCAAGCGCAAGAGCTGTCGTTTGGAGGAACAGGCACAAAATTTTTGTCGGGATTGCGTTTCGCCATCTCGTGCAGGATGCCGCTTTCGGTGGCAACAAGAAATGTCTGTGCGGCGCTCTCAGAGGTATAGTCAAGTAGCGCCTGCGTGGAGCCAATAAAGTCGGCAAGCGTCAGCACCGCGCTCTTGCACTCCGGATGAGCCAGCACGGGCGCATCGGGATGAGCGGCTTTCAGCGCTACCAGCCGCTCCACCGAAAACTGTTCGTGGACATGACAAGCGCCGTCCCAGAGAAGCATGTTTCTACCGGTAATGCTGTTGAGATAGTTGCCCAGATTCCTGTCTGGCGCAAAAATAAGTTTTGCGTCACGTGGAAACTGCTCAACAATCTTGCGCGCATTCGTCGATGTAACAACGACGTCAGTAAGGGCTTTTACGGCAGCCGAGGTGTTCACATAGGAAATTACCGTGTGTTCGGGATGCGCCTTAACAAATGTCTCAAAGCGTTCTGCGGGACAACTCTCCGCCAACGAACAACCGGCATTGACATCGGGAATCAGCACTTTCTTTGTCGGGGATAGAATCTTTGCCGTTTCTCCCATAAAATGCACCCCGCAAAGCACAATTATTTCCGCATCGGTAGCAGCAGCCCGCTGCGCCAGCGCCAAACTGTCACCCACAACATCAGCAACGTCCTGAATATCGCCGGTCTGGTAATAATGAGCCATAATAATGGCGTGCTTTTCACGCTTCAGGCGGTTGATTTCGGCTATGTAATCTATCATTATCCATTCGTTTTTATAAGAGAAATAAACTCTTCGCGCGTTTTCGCGCTCTGAAATGCTCCTGTGAAGTCGGATGTGGTGGTAATGGAATGTTGTTTTTGTACGCCGCGTATCTGCATACACATGTGTTGCGCTTCAAGCACAACCATCACGCCCATCGGTTCAAGCGTCTGCTGGATACACTCTTTTATCTGCGTCGTTAGCCGCTCCTGTATTTGCAGCCGACGTGCGAAAATATCCACTACCCGCGCGATTTTGCTCAACCCCGTAATATGTTTGTCCGGAATATAAGCAACGTGCGCCTTACCGAAAAAAGGCAGAATATGGTGTTCGCACATCGAATAAAATTCAATATCCTTCACAATAATCATCTGTTGATACTGTTCGTGAAACATTGCCGAACGCAACACCTCAACGGGATCCTGTTCATATCCCTGCGTGAGAAATCGCATCGCTTTCGCCACCCGTAAAGGCGTTGCCTGCAATCCCTCTCTGGCAGGGTCGTCTCCCAGAAGCCGGATGATTTGCAGATAGTGTTCTGCAATCTCTTCGGTGCGATTATCATTGGACAGAGAAGTGGAAAATTCTTTAAACATTACTTCAAAATAATTTTATCGGGAACAACATAGGTTTCGTTTTTATGATCGGGAAAAAGCTCTATAAGCATTTCCCGCATCTTATCGGCATCTTCGTAGGCGGTATAATTGCCGATGCGCACTTTCCAGAATGGCGCAGAATAGGTAACGTAAACCTCCATACGGGGCAATTTAGCTAAAAGATTTTTCTCTATTTTAAATGCTTTATTCCGCGAATTTTCTCCCTGATTCTCCGAGAAAATCTGAATACGGAATCCTCTTGTAGCATGTTCTTCGTTCAAGTCGTGCGAGGGAAAGAGGAGTTTGTTGATTTCATCACTTTGGAAAACAACTATCATAGCTCCTGTAATGCTGTCAGGGAGCGCCAACTCTTCTACTGCGGGGGATGTTGCCCGGAGTGTCGTCAAACAGAGAGTGGATAATAGCAAAAAGCAAATGCGTTTCATACAGAATAGATATTAACAGTTTATTATGTGTGTTGAATGAGTTTCAGGACGCGCAGGAGATTCCCTCCCCAGATTTTCCGAATAGCGTCGTCGGAATAGCCATTCTCAAGCAGAGCAATGGTCAGATTGATAAATTCGTTAGCCGACTTGCATCCGAGCGTTTCGCCGCCTCCGTCAAAATCCGATCCGATACCTACAAAATCAATGCCAACCAATTTTACAATATGATTAATATGCGCCACAACCGTTGCCACCGACGCCTCGCCCTCTTCCGTGAGAAAAGGACTGTAAAGGCACACCTGACAGACGCCACCTTTCGCTGCCAATGCCCTGAGCTGGTCATCGGTGAGATTGCGCGGATGATTACAGAGCGCCCGCGCCGAAGAATGAGAGGCAATAACCGGAACGTCGGAGGCTGCCAGAATATCCCAAAAACTCTTTTCTCCAGCGTGTGAAACGTCTATGGCAATTCCAAGACGGTTCATCTCCCCGACTGCCTGACGTCCAAAAGCGCTCAAACCGTTATGGGTATTTTGACTCTTCATTGCCGAATCGCAAAGCTGATTGTCGCCGTTATGGCAAAGGGTTATGTAACGGACGCCAAGCCGATGAAATGTTTGTATCATCTCCAAATCGTATCCGATGGCGTAACCGTTCTCTATGGCCGGAATAACCGACAGTTTGCCTTGTTGTTTTGCAGCCAGAACAGCTTCGACAGAAAGAGCAATCACGGCTTCACCGGCATTGATATTAACCTGATTGTGAATAAACTGCAACCTGTCAAGCGCTAACTGTGTAGCCTCTTCTGTGGCGACTTTGCTTAATGCCTGTTGTGGAATATAGGCGACCATACAGGTGGCGTCAAGTTTTCCCTCGCGCATTTTGACAAAGTCAACCTTGGTGCTGTCCGTACGCTGCCCCAGATTCATCCCTTCGGAATAGACCATCGGCGTATCACAATGGCTGTCAATAGCAATGATTTCCTTATGCAGCAGACGGGCGTAACGAAATGTCAGCGCCCGTTGCACCAGCCATTGAAACAGTTTTATATGAGGTGTTTGCTGTGTTATTGCCAAATGTTCGGGATGCCACTGTACACCAATCATATTGTAATGACCGGCTTCAATAGCTTCACAAATCCCGTCAGCGGAGTATGCGACAGCCGAAAAACCATCAGCTATGCGGCGCACAGCCTGATGATGTATGGAGTTGACAGCTATATCGGTTGCGTCAAGTATCGTTGCCAGCCGGGAACCCTCAACAACCGTTACACGATGTGTGCAAACGCTGCGTCCTTCGCTCTGGCTGTGGCACAACGGGCTGTGCGTGTGATATTGTGCGTGAATATCCTGATACATATCTCCGCCGAACACTACGTTCAGCGCCTGCATACCTCGACAGATTCCCAGTATCGGCAGTTGACGATTGGCAGCTAACCGTATCAGGCGCACATCATAGCTGTCGCGTAACGGATTCGGTTCCCCGGATTCGGGTATCGGAGATTCGCCAAAATAGTCCGGGTTGATATCTCCACCGCCACTCATAAGCAATCCGTCAATGGTTTCCACAAGGTGCAGCAGAGTTGTTTCGTCATCTGAAACAGGCAGAATAACAGGTACGCCTCCGGCAGCCATCACCGCCTGATAATAAGCCTCTGCTACACACGATGTATTGTCGCGTGCATTAGCCGAAATGCCGATAATGGGCTTCTGAAGGGATAACAGCATCTTTTTAGCGTTTAATGGGAACTTATAAAAATTGCTTTTTCTGCGTTACGCTCTTTCGGTAAAATGCTCATTTACGTTAGTAAACTCCGCTTTTACCTCAATGGCAAGCCTTGAAAAATCTAATTTTTAGAAGC
>JAISXJ010000127.1 GCA_031270565.1 Prevotellaceae bacterium | reverse complement strand
CGGTTGAAGCACGGTTGGATTCTCCTGCATCCGAATGCTGTGCAGACCTTCGTGAACACACAGACAATGCCCTACCCCATGTCCCGTCCCGTGTCCGAATTGCAGCGCATTGTGCCAGAGAAACTGTCGAGCCAGCACATCTAACTGCGTGCCGCGCGTACCTTGCGGAAAACGAGCCTGCGAAAGTGCAATGTGTCCTTTAAGTACCAGCGTATAATCCTGACGTTGCCGCAGGAAAACTTTTCCAAGCGCAACCGTTCGTGTTATATCCGTCGTACCATCCCGATAATGTCCACCCGAATCAAGCAGAAACAGCCCCTTTCTTTCCAGCCGGACATCACTCTGCTCCGTTGGCGCATAGTGAACAATTGCCCCGTGAGGTCCGTAAGCCGCAATTGTTTCAAAACTCTCCGAGACAAAGCCCGGCTGCTCTGCCCTGCTCTCAAGCAACATTCGGGAAGCCGACAATTCCGTAACCGTTCTCTTCTTGAGTCCTTTTTCCAATCGGATAAAGAAGCGCACCAGCGCTACGCCATCCTTAATCATTGCCTTGCGAAAACCTGCCAGCTCGACACTGTTCTTCACTCCCTTCATCGCTCCAACAGGTGACCGGACAGGAATGACACATGCCCTGTCCGCCAATATTTGATAGAGCGCATAATTGGCAGTTGAAAAGTCAATACCGATTTTTTTATCTTTATCAAACTGTTGCAGATGCGTAAATATGTTGCCATAATCGGCAACAGTGATACCATGCGCCTGCAAAGGAGCAAACGTCGAACGTTTTAACTTGTGGCGATCCATAAAAAGAATAGCCTTATCCGAATAGATAACCGCATACGAAATGACCACAGGATTACAGGCAATATCATTGCCCCGTATGTTCATCAACCATGCAATATCATCAAGAGCTGTAAGCAACAGGGCATCTACACCGCCGGCAAGCATTGCCTTGCGCACACGAACAAGTTTTGTCGTCGTGTTTTGTCCCGTTATATTGTTGTTTAACCTCCAAATATACTCTGCCTGCAGCGGCGGACGATTATGCCAGAGGGGAGCAATCAGGTCATGCTCCAAATTCATATTAAGTGTGATACCGTATGTTGCCAATGATTCCTTTAATGCTAAAAAACTGTTCACCGAAAACATCTGCGAATCAACTGCCACCACATCGCCGCTTTGTAACTCCTGCCCAAGCCATTGGGCAATTGTCGGCGTTGAAGGTATGCCATCTTTCATCAATACGACAGAACTTCCCGCAAGCTCTTCTTCTCCCTGAAGGAAGTAACGCGAGTCTGTCCATAATCCGCCTTTGTCTCCTGTGATGACCACCGTACCGGCAGATCCTGTAAATCCGGTTATAAAACGCTGTACCTGCCAGTACGGCGCAATATATTCGCTACCGTGCGGGTCGGTTGTTGGAATAATCACGGCTCCGATGTTTTTTTGATGCATCAGGACACGCAGGGCAATCAATTGAGGAGTATCCATAGATCTAATTTTTTAATGTATATTGGAATAATATTCAGGGTGCAGTAATTTTTGTTTAATCAGATAACCGTATTGCAGAATACCCTGTTTTATCTTTAAATAAAACAGGGGTAGTTTGTACATTTTTTCTGTCGCTTGCGGTTGTTTTGACCAGTCCACTTTTGCCAACTCCATTTTTGCCTGTTGTCGAGTTGTCTTATTCAAGTAGTATGGCAACAGCGAACCAACCCGTAAATTATCTAATAATTGCTTTAAAACAGGATTTTTCTGTTCCTCTTCCGTCAAATATTCCAGATTCCAGAGCATGTGTGTTTCGGGGGCGTGCAGGTTGCCTACCGCACGCCACTGTAATGAAACATCCTGATTATAGTATGTCAGCGGTTTATTAATCAGTGCCACCTTATATTTCAAGGCGACACGCACCCACAAATCAAAATCTTCGCCAAGTTTCAAGCGGGGGTTAAATCCCTGCATTTCATTAAAAACTGTTTTGCGTATAACCACCGCACCCGTCCACAATGGCATCCACGGAGAGAGAGAATAGGCTTTGCAATAATCAAAATAACCTCTTTCAAAATCTTTTGGAACGCCAATTCGAGCAGGAATATTCACGCCGTTTTTTACCTTATAGTAGGCGCTGGCGTGAATGGCTCCCTCCGGAAAATCATGTATCAGCCGGTTTATCTCCTCCAGAAATGTCGGATGCCACCAGTCATCGGCGTCCAGAAACGCCACGTAATCATATTTTGCCGCCTTTACTCCGTTGTTGCGGGCGGTAGAGACGCCGGCATTGGGCTGATTAATAAGTCGAACATCCACACCGGAAAAGTTTATGCCCTGAACAACCTCCAAACTTTTATCAGTTGAACCGTCATTGACAATAATCAACTCAAATTGCCGAAAAGTCTGGGATAATATCGAATCTACGGCATGCCTTATGTAAAGGGCTTTATTGTATAATGGAACGATAATGGAAAACATCTTTGATATGAGGAATTATGATTATTACTATGGATGATATATGCCGTAACTGTGTTTGCTGACGAGCGTTTCGTGCTGATTTCTTTTTGCAAATGGCAGTTGATACCCTATGCCAAATTCTACCATTTCAGCCTTTTGCAGGTGCGTTTTCATTGCCGCCTGAACATAGAGATTATCCAGAACACGCACGCGAACTCCCAAACGGAAATAGTTCCAACCATCTTCCTTGTCAATATTGTATGAATAGATTATCGGACGATTGTAACCATGTTTTTTGTGCGGTTGCGGATTGGCATTACGAAGGGGATCATAGAGATAAATGCCCCAGTCCAGTATGCCGGTAACACGCCCGATGATAAAGGCATTGTTAAGACTGACGCCAATACGAAACTTGTTGGAGACAGATTCTGTGTCAATAAAATAACGTTCATAGTGCGTATGCTGCCGATAGGATTTTTCACCGCGCGTGCCTTGCTGAACAAAAGCACCATCGTAAAAGAAATCGAAGCCTCCGCCAAAAGTGTAGATGTCAGTCATAACATGGCTGTAGCCAAGATGCAGAGAAAAGACGGGATAACTCTTATTATCCAGATGATAATGTTCCCTTGCGCCGCCCGAAAACGTCATATTGAGCGCAAAGGAGTATGGCAGATGCAGTGTTGGATTTTTTAGTCCAAAAGACACTTTTTCCTGATTGAAAGTATATTTTGCCCCAACTTCTCCGTACAGGATATTAAGACCGCCATTGGGCTGCAGGATGCTACCGTTACTCATGTGGCTGTATCCCAGCTCGGCTGTGGCGGAAAAGCCCTTCCATATCGGAAATTCCATAAAGGCGCCCGTAGTAATATAAGCGTTTACAATAGAACCAATGGCGGAATTGGCAGTCAGGGAATTGACGCCGCTGAGCGTATCGCATCTGTTCCACGTTTTTGTAAAGAAGCTCAAACCGACTCCAACCTTATAATTAAGGATAAAATAGTCACTTTTTACAACAGGCGTCAACAGATAGGGATAAACCGATAACGACTGTCCCAGAATCGCGGCATTGCCCATATCAAGCATCAGGACGCCGACTCCACAGGTGGGGTAATTCCAGAACTGCTCCCAGTTGTAGTTGTTCTGCGGCAAAAAGTCAACTGTTACCTCGCCGCCGGAAACGATACCCGTTGCCGTGTGTTCTATATTTTTAGAGAGGGGAAGAATTTTCCCGCCGTAACCGGATACCCGCACCGCATAACGCGGTTGTGCCGGACATAACTGTATTGCCAACAGGCAAAAGATGATTAGCGACAGTTGTTTCATAGATGTATTTTTTATGCTTTTAACTGTTAAGAAGAACTGTTGTCATTCCTCAAAAATAACATTACCTTTGCGCCGGTATAAATAAAATGTACGCCACAAAAGGCTTGCAAAGATAGTTTATAACTATGAATTATTTTACATAATCGTACTGTTTATTATCTGTCAATGTATTGACGGCATTATTTCCAGCATAATTCAAAAAAAAAAGTAATCATGTTTCACGCTGTTTTAACTATTATAAAAAAGGAATTTCGCACCTTTTTTACATCCGCTACAGGCTATATTGTTATTGCCCTGTTTCTGATTGGAACAGCACTTTTTTTGTGGGTTTTTCCAAATCAGTACAATATTCTTGACAGCGGCTACGCTTCACTCGACGGACTTTTTGCTCTGGCGCCGTGGCTTTATCTTTTCCTTTGTCCGGCAATTACGATGCGTGCCTTTGCCGAAGAACACCAACAGGGAACGCTCGAATGGCTCTTTACCCGTCCCGTTTCAAAGTTGACAGTTGTGCTTGGCAAAATGATTGCCGGATGGATGCTTGTTGTAGTTGCACTGCTACCTGCCATAATTTGGTATCTCTCTGTGCTGCAACTCGCAGAACCTGCCGGGAATGTGGACAGTGGCGCGTTTTGGGGTTCTTTTATCGGTTTAATTCTCCTTGCCATGCTCTATTCATCGGTTGGTATTTTGGCGTCTGCGCTTAGTAACAGCCAGATTGTTGCTTTTATGCTGGCAGCCGCGCTGTGTTTCGTGCTGTTCTTCGGCTTTGACCTCATCGGGTCGCTACTTGTCAGCGGAGACGCAGCTCATCTCGTGCAGCAGTTCGGTGTTGAAGCGCATTATAAATCTATGAGCCGTGGCGTGTTAGACAGTCGCGACTTGCTCTATTTTCTCCTTGTAACCGCCGTTTGCATTTGGGCGACACAGGTCGTGCTGCTCCGGCAAAAGCGCAATAGGTAATTTATTATTTCTCTTTTTATGAAAAAAAAACCTTTTATTCTTGTTACTAATGACGATGGCGTACAGGCAAAAGGAATTGCTATGCTCACAGAAATTGCTCGTGAGTTGGGTGATGTGCTTGTCGTTGCGCCGGATGCGCCGCGTTCGGGGCAGTCGAGCGCAATGACTGTGAACCTGCCGGTGATGTACCACGAACTTGAACGGTCGGACGCCTTCACGCAACTTGCCTGCACGGGACTGCCTGTTGACTGTGTGAAACTCGCTTTCTCACAGCAGATTCCTCACCTTAATCGCCGTCCGGATATGGTTCTTTCCGGCATTAATCATGGCTCTAACGCCGCTATTAACGTTGTCTATTCCGGAACAATGGGCGCTGCTATTGAGGGAGCGCTTTACCACGTACCGAGTATTGGCTTCTCGCTCTGTAATCACGAACCGGACGCTGATTTTTCGGCAGTTAAAGCGCCTTTTCGGGCTATTGTCGAGCAGATTTGGCGAGAGGGATTGCCTCAGGGAGTATGCCTTAACGTTAATGCGCCGACGGGTGCAATTGCCGGAATCCGTACCGTCAGACAGTCGCGCGGATGCTGGAGAAATGAGTTTATGACCTCGGCAATGCCGCATGGTAACGGGGTATGTTTCTGGCTAACCGGCGAGTTTGTCAACGAAGAAGCTGCTGCTCAAGATACGGACGAAGCTGCTTTAAATCAAGGGTTTATTTCCGTACAACCTGTCCACGCAGACATGACACACTACCCTACTCTTCAAAATCTTGTCTTTAAAATGTGATTGCCTGCCATGAAATCAACATATTCTTTTCTTATCGGATTAATTGGCGGGTTGACAGTTCCACTCTTTTTCGGGTGGCTCTATCTTACCATTCTCTACACAGGGGAAATGCCTCTTAATGAGCTGCTTGGCAGGCTCGTTAAGACATCTATAGCCGTGAAAATGCTATTTATGGCAATCATTCCAAACCTTTTTGCCGTCTTTTTATTAAATCATTTTGAAAAATGGATGGCTTGCCGGGGCGTATTTGTAGCCATTATAATCTACATTCTCGCAGGCATCTGGATACTCTGACGGTGCTTTCCTGACCTACTTTTTTATTACTTCAATAATGTTCTTATTGTCTCTGTCAAAGGAATATAACTCGGACAAACATAACTGCAACAGCCGCAAAATATACAGTCTTTTGCGGAGTCTTCATTTAATTTTTCAGACATATCCTGTGCAGCCGAATGAACCAGCAGACAGGGTGAGAGTCCCATCGGACAGACGCGGATACACGCGCCGCATTTGATACAGCGTTGGGAAGTAGGCGTTGCCGTCTTCCGAAGAACAATGATTGCAGATGTTCCCTTTTCGACAGGTTCATCGAGAGTTGTAATTTGACGTCCGGTCATCGTACCACTACTAATAAAACGCGCATCCGCAGTGCGAAGCCACGCATTTTCACCGGTTAATAAATCTGTAACAGGCGTACCTATCCGCACTTTTAGATTACATGGACGCTTTACTAACGGTCCGGAAAGCGAAATAATACGGTCTATCAGCGGACGATTTTTCTGTACCGCCTGATAGACCGCAAATGCCGTTGCAACATTATGTACTATAACGCCTTCTTCAACGGGTAACTTGCCCGAAGTGAGGTGTTTACCTGTTAATGCACCGATTAAAATCTTTTCATTACCTGATGGGTAGCGAATGTCAACAGCCTCTACCTGAATACCGTAGTAATGTTTTGATACTTCCTGAAATAGCGCAATCAACTTGCTGTTATTGCGTTTTATGCCAATAATAGCCCGTTCAACATTCAGTGCTTTCATTAAAAGAGTAATGCCAAATGCAATCTCTTCTGTATGATGCTGCATTAGATAATAGTCACATCCGAGAAACGGCTCACATTCTACGCCATTAATAATTAATAGCTCTGTTTTATGAGCTGATGAAATCTTCAAATGTGTTGGAAAACAGGCACCTCCAAGACCAACAACACCGGCATCAGCTATCTTTTGACGAATCTCGGCAGCACTAAAAGGACAGTAACGGTTAAAAGTCTCACTCCTGTCTATAGCGCTGTCCCACTCATCTCTCTCTACATCAATAGTAATAGTTTGCGCAATCCCCCGCCCGTTAGTGCATGGAGTTATCGACCATATACTACCTGAAACAGAGGAATGTATCTTTGCTGAAACACCATCTGCTGCCCTGCCGATTAACTGCCCCGTCTTTACGCTGTCTCCCACTGAAACAACCGGTATTGCCGGCTTTCCGGCATGCTGCCAAAGCGGAATAACTGCGCGTGACGGCGGAGGAAGCTCTGTTGCAGGAATATTAAAATCTCTTTTTTTTGAGGAAAAAGCATATTTGCCGGCAGAAAAACGTAATCCGCCAGATATAACATGTCTCATAACTATATCCTCTATGGTATGATTGTGCTTTTTATATCGCTGAAAGCGCCACGCTCGCCATGTGTATTTTGCCAGCATAGCGCTATATAAACAATTTTTCCTCTGTCTCTATAATCTAAGGAAAGTATAAATGGTGTATGAGTTGCCAGCTCTGTCTGTGTTAACTCAAAAGGGTCGGTAACAGGCTCGTTGCTGACTTTCCATTTTATTTCAGCACCTATCTGTCCTTTGGGTTTTGCTTTGGAATCAGGTGTTTCTACGTTATGAAAATCAATTTTAAAGCGAGCTAAATCGAATATACGCACATTGAACTGTGGTGCATAACGTTCTATCGGCGCGGGTGTACGCGTTCTCTTGTGAATTGGAAGCCCCATGCTGCTGCGTTCCGGGTCAGTTATAAGTGAATTAAAACTGACATGTGCTTTTATAAAAATTCGCACGGTTTTTTCCACTGTTTTACGTGCCTCTGTTTTTGCCAGCACTGTTGCTTTAGTTCTGGTAGAGATGTTTGATGCAATAGAATATTTATCAAAAAACTCATCCGATTTATTAGTTAATTCATCAAGTTCACTCCCCTGAATACCCCATTTTGTAGCATTCTGATTAAGTTTTGTAACAAGGTTTTTAAGCCATGTTACAAAAATACTGTCTTGTTTTGGAACAAAATCCTTTACTTGTTTTGCTGTCATAATAATAATGTTTTTTGAAAACGAATAATTTAATTTTAAAATACAGAATATTTAATATAATATCTTCGTATTTCAGTATTTTATTGATGTAAAAAAAATATTTTATTTCTGTTTAAATAAACGCTAATTTTCTCTTTTGGGGATGCCCCCATTTCTTTCAGGAATGCCCCTAAAAACTTTGCGAATACCCCTAATTCTTTTAGGGCATCCCCTAAAAACTTTGCGAATGCCCCTAATTTTTTCGGGGATACCCCTAATTCTTTTGGGGACGCCCCTAAAAACTTTGCGGATGCCCCCATTTTTTTCAGGGATGTCTCTAATTTTTTCAGGGGAATTAATATTAAGCCTGTACGTACTTTTCTTACTACTGTACTTTAGTTTATTATAACTGTATGTTACTTTATTGTTGATATATATTATTCTTTTATCTTTATATATTATCATATTATCTCTATTTATTTTGTCGGTATAAAAGTCAGTAAAACGATTTATTGAGAATAATTATCTTTGGTTTTTTGACAAAAATGACTTTATAATAGCCTTTATCTGTTCTTGTCTTAAACTTGGACACAAAGATATGGATTATTTGTTGAATAAAGACTGCGTATTTTGCAAATATTTATAGTTAAATATATGTAACGAGAAGAAAATGCGGAAACAGAGCAGAAAAAAAGGGAAATGAAAATATAATAGACAGTTATCAAGTACTTATAACCCCAAAGGCGTCAATATCATTTTCAGAATATGACGCCTGCAACAAATATGTCGCTAATTGTTAATGAAATTAACGTGGATTTTGTCAGAGCACACTGCCCTGCTCTACTTCAAAGATGCGTGTGTCGGAGGTTACGCTGCGAAGAATGTTATCAAGATGGTTGCGATTCGTGTCTGTAATGAATATCTGACCGAATTTATCGGAAGCGACAATATCAATAATGCGCTGTACGCGAAGGGCATCGAGCTTGTCAAAAAGGTCGTCGAATAGAAGAATGGGAGTCTGCTCACAGGCGGAGGCAAGGAAGAAAAATTGTGCCATTCGCAGAGCAATGAGAAACGTTTTATTCTGTCCCTGTGAGCCTCTCCGCTTAATGGGATAATTATCAAGCATCATTTCCAAATCATCTTTGTGAATACCGCGCGAAGTATAGCCGATAATGCGGTCTCTGTCGCGTACCTCGCGCAGAAGCTGCGCCAGCTCACCCTGCTCATTATGAGAGATATAATGCAAATCGACTGTCTCCTGTTCTTCGGCGATATGCATATAATACTGCTGAAAAACCGGTGTAAATTCCGCGATAAACGCCTTGCGTCTGTCGAAAATAAGCTTTGCGCACGCGCTCATCTGCTCTTCCAGTACGTCAAGAACAGCAGAATCGAGAGGGCTATCGGCTTTAAGCAGGGCATTTCGGCTCTGTAAAGCGTGATTGTAGCGCATTAGTGCGTTCAAATAATTTCTGTCGTACTGCGCCACCGCCATATCCACGAAACGCCGGCGCTGGTCGCTCCCCCCGTCGATTAACTCCGTGTCCATCGGCGAAGAAAGCACGAGCGGAATCAACCCGATGTGGTCGGCAAGCCGTTCATATTCTTTTTTGTTGCGGGTAAACTGCTTTTTTCTGCGCTGTTTTACGCTGCAGGCAATCTGTTCCTGCGTGTCGTTGCGCAGGTAATTCCCCTGTATCATAAAAACATCCTGCCCGTAGTTGATGTTCTGAATATCAATGGGATTAATACTGCTTCTGCAGAAAGAAAGATAATAGATGGCGTCTAAAAGATTGGTCTTTCCCATACCATTACGCCCAAGGAAGCAGTTAATTTTGGGAGAAAAAGCAATATTACACTCGGTAATGTTGCGATAATTCATTATCGTCAAACGTTGCAGAAACATGCTGTTTAATTATTTTGGAATGGTTTTGAGCAGTGCGATGGCATCGTTACCGAGCGCCGTTTTTATTTTTACATGCTCCAAAATGGAACTGACAAAGGGATTACTCTCGAAATTTCCCCGCACTGACTCGAAGTCTTTACTCTTTATCTCGTCATCTCCATCGACGCCAAAGCCGGTTTGCGCGTTGAGATTGAACTCCTTTTTGGCGTCATTATAAAGGAGTTCGTCGAGAAAGACAACAGCTTTCTGCCATTCGGAGATAATTTTAATACAGTCGTCAGGGAGAATGGTGTTGGCGTTTTTACCTGTTCTTTGGAGCAGAAGAGCATACGCCCACGTCCATTCATATTCGTAATAGTTTTTGTGCCATAACTTAAAACAGTCTCTTATTTCGTTCAGTGAGAGGCTGTCAGCGGCAATGTTGTTCATAAGCGCCTTTACCATGTGCATTGGCGCAATTAGTCCGGCTAAGTCCACCCACTCCCCCAGACCGTCTTCGGTGGCAGGCTTCAACTGTCTGCGCAGCGCCTCAACAGATGCGTATTTGCCGTTGATAATCCGGCTGATAAGGGAGTTTCCCAAAAACTTGATGATAGCTGTTTCGTAAAAGCGGATACCTTTCAGCAAAGAGGAGCGTCTTATCAAGCAGTTTTGATAGGTATATACGTCAGTAGTTTCTCCGGCAATGCGTTGCAGGTCAGTGAGTATCTCAATTCCGCGAAGCATCTTTTGAATGGTGTAGGGACTTAGCAGATTAAAATTAATCTGGTCGAGGTGGTCATCACCTTTTCTGTTGTCTCTCTTTGGCCATTTCTGGGCATCGCGTACCGTTCCGACGCTCCTGAGATTGACTCCCGGTACCAGAAAACTGTCCGAAGCATCCTCAATAAGGTATGAAAACGGGAGGTTCGATGTGTCGGAATGTTTGGTATGCCGTCCCATCACCAGAGTGAATGCTCCTATCTTGGCAGGCCAAAGCACGTAAGAATCGCTGGTTGTTTTCGACCCCCTTTCGGCAATTCCCTGATGAATGGGACCAAGTTTGTACATGTGATTACTCTGATTGGAACCGCTGCCGGCATTCAGGAAAGAGAACATACCCGCAATCAACAGGCTGGATTTATGATGCGATACGGTGTAAGGACCGGCGAAAATGGCGGTCGCCTCTCCGTGCATTCCCTGACAGTTTGAAAAAAACAGGGAATCCAGTGCGGAATAGTGCTTGCTCATCACGCAGCCCTGCCCAATAAAACAGCGCGAGACGAGCGTAGAATCGGAAATCTCAACACCCGAAGAAATGATGAAATCATTGCATTTTACCCCCGACCCAATCTGTACAGGTGCATCGGCAGTACTGTTGACAGCCCCGTTCTTCAGTTTGGAAGTTCCCCCAATAGTTGCGCAGTCGCCGATACGCACATTTTTTATTAGCCCGCAGTTCACGATTCTCACGCGCTTTCCTATCGTGCCAATTTCGGAAAGTTGCTCCTGCGCGTATGCGTCAATGCGCCTTCTGAGCGCTGAAATGGCACACTGGTCGTGCCTGTAAAGGGTCAGGATGTAGGCTGTGTGCGCCGAGAGAAAATCGAAAATTGGTATCTCTCTGCCTCCGTTCTCATTGAGAACCGGCACCAGTACCCCGTTGCCAAAGGTGGAAGGCGCGTCGGTAACAATGCTGTTTGTGTTTTCAATATACGTCCCGTCGCCAATAGAATAGTTGGCTATATAGTTGTGTATGCGCCGAATATAAACATCGTTGCCGATGACGCAGTTATGAATCCGTGCTTCCGAGATACCTGCCGGCACGGTTACGCCTCCCGCGAGGTGGAAGTCTTTATTACAGGCGCCAAGGCGTATCTGTCCGGAGAAATCAACATGCTTCACGCGATGCGGGGTAAAGTTTTCAACCACCGCAATATTATCCCAGCAGTCTGCGGTACAGTGATTTGCAGTAAGAATTTCTATTTCGGCGGGTGTAAGAGAACGATAAGTCATAAAGGGATATTTTGAGAAAAAAATTGTGTAACAATGAAGTTGCAAATGTACGATTTTTTAGCTGTCAGCGCAATATTTCTGCTGCATGGCGTGTCCGGTCGCCAGATTAACTCTACTAATCCTTACCAAGCAGACGCACGCTCCCGCTAACACAAAACCGAACGTTAGCAGCTGATTTTTCTATTCTTCAATCTTCATTCGTCAGTGTTTGTTTTGCCAATTTATTTTGTTCGACACAAACATAATCACGCCCAAAATTACAAACAAAAATACGCTTCCAAAGAGTAATGCAAAATCCTCAATTTGCAAGATTATGTACAGAAATGCGTAAAGTAACAACATAATTCCGGCTAAAATGCATGTTACATTTTTTTGTTTAATGAGCGAATAAAAGTAAATTGTTGTCATGGCTATTGTTGTGGCGCTTGCTATCAGATATGCCAAACCAAAACCAATCTGTTCCGAAAGCGACAGTAACAAACTGTAAAACAATATCAAAGCAATTCCGACAAGCACATATTGAAAAAACCATATCGGTTTTTTAGTGAAAATTTCAACGAAAAAGAAAATGAGGAAAGTGAGCACAATAAACATCAATGCATATTTTGCAGAACGCATATTTTGTTGATAATGGTCAACCGTTTCAATGAGATTTACGCCGAAAGAATTGCTGCCCAAATAGGCAACATGGTTATCCGACCACGTTTCCGGAATTTCGCGGTTGAAACTTAAAATGTTCCAGTCGGCAGTAAATTGCTTATTATCAATGCTTGATTCGGGCGAGAAACTGCCAACAAACGAGGGCGACTGCCATTGTCCGCTAAGCGAAACGGTTGTGTTTTGTCCGACAGGAATAAAATTCAGCGAACTACTGCCATTGAGTTTCATTGTGCAGTCAAATGTAAGCGGTTTGGAAAAACTGTCTGCCAGATTCGCATTGACAACCAACCCCTCTATGCCAACTGTTGTTTCAAGCGGTTTGTCGCCGATTTTGAAGTTGGGATTTTGGGAAACCCCTCGCAAATCTGTAATTCCTATCGCAATTTGTGCTTTGTCGAAGTGCAGTTTGCTGTCGTCAATTTTTAAATGGGAAATTTCCTGAAAATTTCCTTCAAAATGAATGTCGCTTTTGTAAAGAATTGCCTTGTAAATTCCGTAATGCCGTTCCTCAGGCATCAAAGATGCTTTGATTTTTAATTCTTTGGGTGTAATATAAAGCGTGTGCTCCACTGTAAATGGTTTCTTGTCCTTATCAAGTTTGGTAGTGGTGTAGGGAATAAGCAACAACGGCGCACAGAGCGTTTGCGAACGACTCCATTTGTCGTTGATTTTCTGCACGGTTTCGATACTGCGTTCTTGCCGCTCCTTAATCAAATTTTGAATCATTGTGCTTGGAATAAGCAAAATCAGAATCAAAATAGCAATTGTAATCCCTTTAAATGCAAGAGATTGTGTAAATTTTTTCTCTGGAGTTTCCATATTGTTTTGTTTTTAAAATAATGAACGTAAATCAAGCGTGCGACAAAAAAGAAACCTACGCCTTGTATTATTTTGTATAAAATTGATTGACTTTTTCATAGAAAATAATCAATTGCAAAGATACAATTTATATTTGGAATCGCTGATGTTTTTGGCTTTTATCTGTGTCTTGCATTAATCCCGTCTTCACTATAAAACCTTTTGACGGGAATATAAATGAAGCCCTTTTTATGTTCCATTATCATTTTTAATTTTCCAAAATCCGTTTTGTTTGGGTTAATTCTTTTTTTGAGGTGCTATAAAAAGAATGAATAGTGAATAGTGAATAGTGAATAATGAATAATGAATAATGAATAATGAATAATGAATAATGAATAATGAATAATGAATAATGAATAATGAATAATGAATAATGAATAATGAATAATGAATAAAGGGACAAATCGCTGTGTAACTCCGAGAAACCTCTGTGTTTCTCTGTAAAAACAGAGAACTCACAGAGAAATAAAAAGCACGCAAAAATATTTTTCACTAAAAACTACACTCTAAAAACTAAAAGTATTATCTTTGCCCTGTTGTTATACACAACTAAAATCAATTCAAGACGATGCTTGTATTTAATGCGAATCACGGGTTGAAAAGCGCGTTTTTCTATATTATTTTTTTGCTATTTTTTTTCTTAAAAAAGTTGCATATATCGTTTGTTATTAGTAATTTAGCATTGTCAAATTACTTA
>JAISXJ010000077.1 GCA_031270565.1 Prevotellaceae bacterium | reverse complement strand
TTAGAGTGTAGTTATTAGCCGTTTACGGCTTATATATCAATAGAAAAACGGCTTTAAACAGGCGTTTTTGTCCGTTAGGACATATACTTTTATAGTGATTCACTCCGCAAGTCCTGCCTTGTCAGGCAGTGGATAGAAGGGCGTCGTTTTCCGCAGGTCGCTGACCTGCGGTTATGAAAATAATGTCCCTTCAGGACTATTCACTATTCACTATTCACTATTCACTATTCGTTATTCACTAATAAACTACACTCTAAAAACTAAAAACTAAAAAAAGGTGTACCTTTGCGCCCGCAAATTTCTAAAACTGCATATTATGGATTTTAAACAGGAAATAGCCCGTCGTCGCACGTTTGCCATTATCTCTCATCCCGACGCCGGAAAAACTACTCTGACGGAAAAACTGCTGCTCTTCGGCGGCGCTATCCACGTAGCGGGAGCGGTTAAATCAAACAAAATCAAGAAAACAGCCGTCTCCGACTGGATGGAAATAGAAAAACAACGCGGCATCTCCGTAGCAACATCCGTGATGGGATTTGATTACAATAATCACAAAATAACTATTCTGGATACGCCCGGTCATCAGGATTTTGCAGAGGATACCTTTCGCACGCTCACCGCAGTAGATAGTGTTATTATTGTTGTGGATGCCGCCAAAGGTGTGGAAGCGCAAACACGAAAACTGATGCAGGTCTGCCGTATGCGCCGGACGCCCGTGATGATTTTTATCAACAAAATGGACAGAGAGGGCAGAGACCCCTTTGACCTGCTCGACGAACTTGAAGCTGAACTCGGTATCGGCGTGCGCCCGTTGAGCTGGCCTATCAATCACGGGAAACGGTTTAAAGGCGTGTACAATATTTATGAAAAGAGGCTCAATCTTTTCACGCCAAACAAACAAACCGTTTCCGAATCTATCGCATTCAATAATGTTAACGACCCTGATTTGGAGAACTTCATCGGGGAAGATGCCATCCGTCTGCGTCTTGAACTTGATTTGATTCAGGGCGTTTATGACCCTTTTGACCGGCAGAAATACCTTGCCGCTGAAATCGCACCCGTATTCTTTGGCAGCGCTCTCAATAATTTTGGCGTGCGGGAACTGCTCGACTGTTTCATTCACATTGCCCCGCCGCCATTACCTGCGCAGGCGGATGAACGGTTGATTGACCCGACGGAAGAGGCTTTTACAGGATTCATTTTCAAAATACATGCGAATATGGATCCCAATCACCGTTCGTGTATAGCCTTTGTAAAAATATGCTCGGGACGCTTTGAACGGCACGTTAATTACAGGCATATCAGACTGAACAAACAGATGAAATTCAGTTCGCCAACAGCTTTTATGGCGCAACGGAAAGAGACGGTTGAAGAGGCTTTTGCCGGCGATATTATCGGGTTGCCCGACACCGGCAATTTTCGCATAGGCGATACCCTGACAGCCGGAGAGGAGTTGCATTTCAAGGGATTGCCAAGTTTCTCGCCGGAGATGTTCAAATACATTGAAAACGCCGACCCCATGAAAACGAAGCAACTGCAAAAAGGTATTGACCAGCTTATGGGCGAGGGTGTGGCGCAGTTGTTTATTCATCAAAACAGCGGGCGTAAAATTATCGGAACGGTCGGACAGTTGCAGTTCGAGGTGATTGAATACCGTCTTTTGCACGAATATGGCGCACAATGTCGCTGGCAGCCTCTTTCGTTATACAAAGCCTGCTGGATTGAAAGTGATGACAACGACGAATTAACCCGTTTCATCAGTCGCAAACACGCCAGTTTAGCCAAAGACAAAAATGGTCGCGATGTTTTCCTTGCCGAATCGCCTTATCTGCTCCAGATGGCGCAAAATGATTTCAAGCACATTCGTTTTCACTTCGCCAGCGAATTTTAACGGCAGACTTTTGCTGCCATTATTATAAATTAATTTCCAGTCAATTATTCTAAATAATATTATGTTAGAAAAACAGTTTACTGTCTCAAAGTCGGACACAGCTCAAATGGTTGCATCGGGCTGTCTGCCCGTGCTGGGAACGCCCACTCTGATAGCGTGGATGGAGAGTGTTGCCTATTTGCTGCTGCAAAGCAGCCTGTCTGATGATTTTACGTCGGTAGGCGTACATATTGACATGTCGCACAAAAAAGCGTCGCGCATCGGTGAAACAATCCGTTGCGTTGCGCAAATCAAACAAACCGACGGACGAAAAACACTCTTTGAAATTACCTGTTACGACGCCGCAGGCGAAGAAGTCGGCTATGCCCTGCACACGCGCGTTGCGGTGGACAGCCGGAAATTTATGCTTAAAGTGGAAAAATAAACGGACTTGCACCGCCAAGTTAGCTGCCATACACGGTACACAAACAAACAGGAGGACATTGCCCTCCTGTTTGTTTGTATGCAGATGTTTGTTCTATATCGTCTGCTCAATGTTCCAGACAAAGGCGCGTACGCCAACGTCAAGGTTGCGACGGTCAAGTTTTCGGACAGTCCGCAGCAGGTTGTCCACAGCGTCGTCATCGACAACGGTAATGACAGCCGAGTTCATCTCCGGCCACACGTGCGTACCACGACGCGGCTCGCCGCCATTCGTTCCCCTGCCCTGCACCTGTTCAAAAAAGGTGAAGCCATTAATCTTTAATTCATCAAGCAGATATTCTATCCGCTCCGTGTTGGCTTGGTTAAATACAATAAATACTGCTTTCATAGCGCTTAATTTTTAGTATGAATATCTTCGTCTGCCAGTTGCATAAAGATATATTCTTTTCGTTGTTTCTGTATCTTGTCCCGTTCTCCGTGTCTCGAAACAATAGCATAAAGCACAGGTACAATCACCAGCGTAATTACGGTAGAAAAGAGCAATCCTCCAATAACTACCACACCGAGCGGCTGCCACATTTCCGAGCCTTCGGCAGTGCTGAGCGCCATAGGCACCATACCAAGCAGTGTGGTGAGTGATGTCATCAGCACGGGACGCAGACGCGACTGTCCCGACAGCGCAATGGCTTCGTTCAGTTCGTAGCCACGGTCGCGCATCAAATTGATATAGTCAACCAACACAATGCCGTTCTTCACCACAATACCCACCAGCAGCACCGCTCCGAGCATACCAATCATATCCAGATTGATGCCGGTGATAAAGAGCGCCAGTATCACACCGGAAAAGGCAAAAGGTACGGATGACATAAGTAAAAGCGGCTTCATAAACGATTCAAACTGCGACGCCATTACAATATACACGAGCAACAGAATCAATATCAGCAAGCTGAACAAATCGCTGGTGCTCTCCTGCATATCTTCGTAGCTGCCGCCCACATTGAGCAGTATCCCCTGCGGAATTTCCATTTTTGCAAACTCGGCGCGGATAGTGGTTGCCATATCTCCCAGAGAAACCCCCACCGGCGTAACCTGTACCGTAACAATACGTTGCCGGCGTTTGTGTTCGATGTTGGGCGGACCCCAGTACTCCTGAACAGTTCCAAGTTCCTTAAGTTTGATTTTGCTTCCGACAGGGGTCATTAAGGTCATATTCTCAATATCGGAAATACTGTTGCGGTACTCCTCTTTCAGGCGTGCTACGATGTTATATTCCTCGCCGTCTTCTCTGAGAAAACCTGCTACCATACCGTTAATGCGGTTACGCACGTATGCCCCTGCTACGGCTTCGCTAAGCCCGTGCAAAGCCAGTTTTTCTTTGTCGAAATTTATCTGCAGTTCGGCGCGGTCTTCTTCACGCGATACCGTAATATTGCGTGCGCCATCAATATCTTTGAGCCGCTGTTTTAAGTCTTCGGCAAAGGCATTGGTCGTGTTGAAGTCATAACCGTAGATTTCCACATCCACAGTCGAACTGCCGCCGCCGCCAAAACCGCCTGCCGTTGACACCTGATAGTTAATAATCTCCGGAACTTTATCGAAATACTTGCGTATTTCTTCCGCGATGACAAAGATAGACCTCTCCCGCTTCTGTTTGGCGGAAGTGCGTACGGTCATGGCAATTTTGTTGTTGCTCGAAGAGGTGAAAAGGGCTGAGATACCTGAATCGTCGTTTGTTCCGGTTGTGGTGGAAATCAGCTCTACTTCGGGGGCTATTTGCGCCACTTTTAGCTCCAACTGACGGGCAATCCGCATGGATTCCTCAACGCGCGTGCCACGTTGCAATTCAATGTTTATGCTCAAACGTCCATTATCCTGTTCCGGCATAAAGTCCATACCGATTTTTCCCATAATCACCGGCACAAGCGAAGCAATAAAGACAACGACCACGCCTGTAATCATTATTTTCTTATGCGTTAAACTGTAACGCAGGATAGAGGCGTACCATGCATCCAGTTTGTCAAGCCACTTTCCGACGCTATTTTCATACCACGACCGTCTTGAGGAGCTTTCCTCCAACTGTCCGTCGGCATTAACACGAATAGGTTTTGTTTTAAGCAGTTTTGAACTCAACATGGGCGTAATGGAGATTGCCACCATCGCCGACACACCAATAGTTATGGTTACAATCCAGCCAAGTTCCTTGAACATGATTCCCATCTGTCCGCCAAGCATTGTCAGCGGCAGGAATACGGCGACAATTACCAGCGTCGAGGCGATGATGGATACCCATACCTCATTTGTCCCGTAGATAGCAGCCTCTCGGGGGCGTGAACCGCGTTCTATGTGTTTGTTGATATTCTCCAAAACCACGATAGCATCATCCACTACCATACCGATAGCCAGTGTCAGCGCACTCATAGAAATGATATTCAGCGAACTGTCCACAAAGTAGAGATAGATAAACGAGCTTACCAGAGAGATGGGGATGGAGATTGCCACGATGATGGTAGAACGCCATTTCCCCAGAAAAAGCAGGACGACCAAAACAACAAATAGCAGGGCATAAAGGATGGTTTCCTGCAGTCCGTTAATAGAATTTTGAATGTTGTCCGATGAATCGTAGATGACATCAAACTGCACATCCGGCGGCAGTGTCGGCTGGATTTCTTCCACCATTTTCCGTACCTGACTGGCAACCTGCACGGTGTTTGCGCCGGTTTGCTTCATCACCACCAGACGTACGCCGTCGGCGCCATTTACTTTTTCATCCAGCGAGAGGTCTTTAATGGTGTCGCGCACCAGAGCAATATCGCGCAGAAAAACCTGTTTGCCTGTGGCGTCGGTCGAAACAACAATATTGTTTATCTCCGCACTCTCAACAAATTCACCCTGTACGCGCAACTGATACTGCTCCTTGCCCATTTTGACCGTTCCGGAAGCCAGATTCAGATTGTTGCCGGTAACAGACTGCCCGACAGATTCTACGGAGAGATTGTAGGCGTCCAGTTTATTCTGGTCTAAATCAATGTACACGTAACGTTCCGGCGCTCCGGATAACGACAGGTTTCCGATGCCTTCAACACGGTTGAGTACGTTGATAACGTTTTCTTCAAGGAGTTTTTTCAATCCCGGATAACTTTCCTTTGCCGTAATAGCATACTGGATAATCGGCATCATTGCCGTATTGAATTTGAATATCAACGGTCGAGAACAGCCTTCGGGCAAATTGTCATAGACCATATCTATTGCCGACCGCAAATCGTTGACCGATTCGTCGATATTCGCCTCCCATTCCAACTCCAGATTAATCAACGAAACATTATCTTTTGAAGTAGAAGAAATCTCTTTAAGTCCGTCTATTGAGTTAAGAGCATTCTCCAAGAGTTTCGTAACATTTGTTTCGATTTCACTGCCGTTTGCTCCCGCATAAGTGGTCATTACCGCTACGTATGGCACTTCCATTTCGGGAAACTGGTCTATCGGCAAACGCGACAGCGAAAACACCCCCAACACAATCACTGCCACAAAAATCAGCAGTGTGGTAATAGGTTTATTAATAGCGGTTTTGTAAATACTCATATTGATATAGTATAAAAAGCAACCGTTAAAAAATTACTTTATCTCCTGCCCTTGCGGGACAATGGAGAGTTTCACGCCCGGAATCAATCGCGACTGTCCGACAACCACCAGTTCGTCGCCCGCTTTCAGGCTGCCGGAGATGATTTCGGTTTTGTCATCGAAGCGCGTACCAAGTGTAACAGCTACACGTTTAGCTATGCCGTTGTCGTTGATAAACACGTATCTGTCATTTGTTCCCTGCTGTTTGAGAACAGCTTGATAGGGGACAATCATTGTGATGGTTTTCCCCAGAGCCAGCGTTGTGCGAACAAACATGCCCGGACGCAAATCCTGTTTCCCGTTGGGAATTTTCAGTTTGGCTTGAAAGGTATGACTTGAAGCGTCAATGGTTGGGTAAACGATTTCTATTTCGGCATTAAATATCCTGTCGGGATAAATGTCTGATGTCAGCGTCAGTTGCATACCCTCTTTCACCAGCGGGAAATAGGTTTCTGGGATGTTTACCAACGCTTTCAGCCGGTTGATTTGTGTGAGCACAACAATCGGCTGTCCGGCAAAAAGTTCGCCGTCTTCATAGGTTTTAGCCGCCACAACGCCCGCAATCGGCGCCGTTACAAAGGTATTTCTTTGAAGAAATGCCAGAGATTCCTGTGCCTGGTCGTGTTGCAGTTTGAGCTGGTCATAATTCTGCTGCGACACGCTTCCGCCTGCCCGAAGCGCCTCCATACGCTGTAATTCATTAGTTAAATTGGTGAACGTCAGCTTGGCGGTATTCAGCTGATTTTGGTCCATACGTACCAAAAGTTGCCCTTCCGATACGTATGTACCAACCTCCACATAAATATGTTCAATTTTACCACTCATTGCCGGCGCTATGTTCACCGTTTCGTATCCCTGTAAGGTAGTCGAAAACTCTATATTACGTGCAATTTCCTGCTTTTGAAGCGCTTCTGTGCGCACGGGTTCTATGCGTTCAGCCTCGTTCTGGTTTGTCTCCTTATTTCCGCAGCCTGCCAAAACAATTGCCACGCAAACAGTTAATAATGCTTTTTTTGTGTTCATACAGTTCAATAGTTCTTTAAATTAAAAATGGATGTTTATTTATTAAGTAATTTTTTCAATGCAATGTGCGCATTCACAAAGTTAAGTAACGCCGTAATGTATGTGTTTTGCGCTGAAATAAGGTCGGTGCTGGCATTGGTTACCTCCACGTTTGACGCCATACCGTGTTGAAACTTGTCGGAGAGATTATTGAACACACGTGTCGTAACCTCTATATTTTTCTTCTGCACCTGATAATTTTCGTAGGATGAAGTCAAATCGTAACGCAGTTGTCGGTCTTGAACACGCAACCTGTCTTCGGTATCTGCCTTCGTATTCTCTGCCGCATTGCGAGCCAGTTTCTTTTCTTTTACTGTCATAAAGTTCTTACCGCTCGAAAATAACGGTACCTTCAACGATAATCCGAACATGTTCGGAGGAGTGGTATTCATAGAGACTTCATCGCTGTAAATTTCTTTTGCGGCATACTGATACATAACGCTCAGGGTAGGCGTATAGTTCATCGCCGCCATGGTAACCTGCTTTTGCGCCAGCTCGGTATTTTTTTTCACTAACTGATAGTCAAAATTATTATTCATATCCAGGTTGGACATCAGCAGGCTGAGTATGGCTTCCTCATTGAGGAAATCATCAATTGTTTGAGTGAGAACCAATGTTTTGTCCGCTGTGGTTCCCAGTTGCAATTTCAACGAATTGTAGAGCATCTCAAGCGACCGCTTGGTAGCGTTGATGTTGTTTTTCATTAATGCTACCTGCACCGTTATCTGGTCGGCTGCTGTTTGCACTGCGGCTCCTGCATTTGCGGCATTTTGCGTGGCAGTTTCAAGAGCAGTCAGATTTTGCAGACTGCTGTCGAGCAACGCTACATTTTGTTTCATTGCCAGAATGGAAACATAAAGCGATGTTGTCTGCGATACAATGTCATGTTCCGATTTTTTCGCATTAATTTGCGACATTTCTTTGGCAATATCGTTCAGCAGAACACCCACTATTTGTTGCCCGTTGACAGCCGCAGATGCTGTAACGGTTATTGTGCCGGAAGGCGGCATTGCAATAGACATAACGCCCAAATTCATCTTGTAGCCCATCATATTTGAATAGTCTAACGATGCGTTCACTTGCGGGAGCATAGAGGCAATGGTTTGCCAGCGCGTCGCCTCTGCAATTTTTATATCCAACGCGGCATTTTGCATAGTGCGGTTGTGTTCCCGCGCAAAGTTACACGCCTGCTCCAAACTCAATGTCAACTCATCGGTTTGCGTTTCCTGTGTCTGAGCCGTTGTTTGCCACACACAAAATAGCGCGCATGCAAAAAGGCTAAATTTTCGTATCATAAAAAATAGTTTTAAAAAAAATGGTTTAACAATACAACTTCTAAACGGTTAGGGGCTTCTAAAAATTAGATTTTTCAAGGCTTGCCATTGAGGTAAAAGCGGAGTTTACTAACGTAAATGAGCATTTTACCGAAAGAGCGTAACGCAGAAAAAGCAATTTTTATAAGTTC
>JAISXJ010000076.1 GCA_031270565.1 Prevotellaceae bacterium | reverse complement strand
AAAAGACTCTCCCAAAATGAAAAAAGACCCTCCCAAAATGAAAAAAGACAGCACGCGGAACAAAAAAGACGGCACGCGGAACAAAAAAGACGGCACGCGGAACACTCGCGTGCTGTCTTTTTTCATCTGCATGGCGTCCGGCAACAAACCACAGCCACCCTCCCGACCATTCCGGAAGGTGGCTGTGATAGTTGTATATGGCAAGACAACGCAAAAAAACTTCGCGCTGTTAAGCTTAAACTGAAAAGTTTTTAATAAATGATAATCCCTTGAATACAAGGAGTTAAGGCAAATGCGGGGGGGGGCTTTTGTAACGAGCTTACTTTTAGTCGGTTGAACCGTCTAAACTGAAAAAATGGTATGGATAAAAACCCTGAAATAAGCATAATTATTTATTCATTTTTTGATGTGAATATCAACGGCAAAGATAATACTTTTTTTATAATGAAAAATGAAAAATATTTTTTTTGCGGCGTATATTTTTCATCCTTCATCCTTCATTGTTCATTCTTTTCATAGCGCCTCAAAAAAGAATTAGCCGTCCAAAATTCCTTGGTCAATTCATTTAATTTTTCCTGCCTTCATCTTTTTTGAGTACGAAAACCCACACAAAAAGCCCCCATCTCTGGAGGCTTTCTGTGTGTCTGCACTTCCCTTTCCCTCCTTTCTTTTGGAGGGAGCTTGGGGTGCGAAAAGGGAAAGTTAAAAAATAACACTATTTAAAGTTCCCGTATTTTCAAACAAAGTGAGATAGTGTTGGATGTATAGGTTCAGAGAAATTAAATTATGACTATCTTTGCACCTGATTTTACCGCGTAAAAATGAATAAAAATACAATGTATGGCACAACATAATGACACCGGTCGCGAAGGCGAAATGTATGCGCGGACATATTTAGAAAAGCAGAACTACAAAATTCGCGCCTGTAACTGGCGTTACGGAAAGGGAGAACTGGATATTATTGCCGAAAAAGACGGAATGATAATCGTAGTAGAGGTCAAATCACGCTCAACGCTCTATTTTGAACATCCCAAAGACAGTATTAACACCGGCAAAATCAAACGCATCGTCGCAACAACGCACGAATACATTCTTTCTCACGCACTGGATATGGATGTGCGTTTTGATGTCATCAGTGTCTATCCCGAAGGACAAACCTTTCGCATTGAGCATATTGAAGACGCTTTCTCAGCGCCGGTTCATTAAAAATGCCTCTTTCTTCGGAGATTTTTACAAGCGCATCCGGTCTTCAAAAGCCGACAACGCCGCTTTCGCACCTTCGCCCATCGCAATGATGATTTGTTTGTACGGAACGGAAGTAACGTCGCCCGCAGCATAGATGCCTTTCACGGATGTATGACAACGTTCATCCGTAACAATCTCGCCCAGACGGTTTACCTCTACCAAATCTTTAAACGCTACACTATTCGGTATCAAACCGATTTGTACAAAGATGCCGTCAAGTGTTATCGTCTCTTCCTGTTGCGTGGCGCGATTTTTAATACGAATCGCTGTTACCTTTTCGCCGTCGCCGACAACTTCGGTGGTCTGCGTGTTCAAGATAATTTCTACGTTGGCAAGGCTTTCGGCTTTCTTCTGCAAAACGCTGTCGGCTTTGAGCGTTTCCAGAAATTCAATTATCGTAACACGAGAACAGATGCCGGCTAAGTCAATCGCCGCTTCAATACCGGAATTGCCGCCGCCAACAACCGCTACGTGTTTTCCCTTATAAAACGGTCCGTCACAATGGGGACAAAATGCTACGCCGCGTCCAATGTAAGCCGATTCGCCGGTTACATTCAACCTGCGCCAGCCTGCGCCGGTGGCGATAATCAAAACAGGTGCAGTAACCTGTTCACCGCCCTGCAAATGCACCGTCCGGTATTCGCCGTCAACGCTAACGGATTCAACAACTCGATGTTCAAAAATATCAACGGGATACGCTTCCATGTGGGCTTGCAGATTGTTTGCCAGATTGGCGCCGGTGGTGTACGGAACGGAAATCAGATTCTCTATGCCAACAGTTTCTTTGACCTGTCCCCCTACCCTTTCGGCTAATACGGCAACCTTCAATCCTTTTCGTGCAGAATAAACTGCTGCAGCCGCTCCCGACGGTCCCGCACCAATCACCACGACATCATAATTTCTTGTTTCGACAGGCTGCTCAGCCGGTTGAACGCCGTATTTGGTTTCAAGTTTGGTCAACAAATCGCTCAGCGTACCGCGTCCAACGTGTATCTGTTCGCCGTCTGCGAATACGGCAGGAACACCTTGCAACTTGAGCGCGTTCGCTTCATCCTGATAAAGCGCTCCGTCAACCATTGTGTGGGACATATCGTGATGCAGCAACGCCATCACATTAAGCGCCTGAACAATATCAGGACAGTTGGTGCAGGTGAGCGACACGTATGTTACCAGCCGGATTTGCCCTTTAAGCGCTGCTATACGACCGGCAATAAAGGCATCAGGCAGGTTTTTGCCCTTGCCGTCGCTGTTGAGAACGGCAAGAAGCAGCGATGTAAATTCGTGTCCGCTGGGAATACCCCGAAAGAAAATGCCGGTTGGTTTTCCCTCTTTTAAAATAGAAAATTCCAGAGCGTCGCCCGACTCCGTGTGTACATTAATATGGTCGGAACAGTCTGCCACATCCGAAAGTAACTCTATCAGTTCCGTACGATGTTCGTGCGTATCCTTCACCCTGACGGCAAAAGTATAATGCGCCTGCAAGTCGGCAAAAATGCCGCGCAACTGCTCTTTTATAGTCGTTTCCAACATAACTGTAATAAGATTTTAACAAGAATTATAAGGGGGCTTCTAAAAATTAGATTTTTCAAGGCTTGCCATTGAGGTAAAAGCGGAGTTTACTAACGTAAATGAGCATTTTACCGAAAGAGCGTAACGCAGAAAAAGCAATTTTTAG
>JAISXJ010000003.1 GCA_031270565.1 Prevotellaceae bacterium | reverse complement strand
TCTTTAAAATATTTGATTAATTTCTTCATCTTAACCTATAGATTTTTTTGCACGGAAGGAGAGGCTCGAACTCCCGACACCCGGTTTTGGAGACCGGTGCTCTACCAACTGAGCTACTTCCGTAGAAAAATCAGAAAGTACACAACATTGAAATTATCGCTACTGTAAATTTCTGATTAGTGTTATTTTAGCACAAAATGCCGTGTTTTTAGTCAAGCAATTGTGTAATCTGACCCGAACCTACGGTACGACCGCCTTCACGAATAGCAAAACGCAATCCTTCGGAGCATGCCACAGGGTAGATGAGATTTACGGTAATCTCCAGGTTGTCGCCCGGCATAACCATTTCCGTACCTTCCGGCAATGTGATTTCGCCGGTAACGTCCAGAGTGCGGATATAGAATTGCGGACGGTATTTGTTATGGAATGGCGTATGACGACCGCCTTCCTCTTTTTTCAGAATATACACAGAAGCCTTGAAAGAGGTATGAGGTTTCACCTTATTCGGGTGAGTAATAACCATTCCGCGTTTGATTTCGTCTTTGTCAACACCGCGCAACAGCAATCCTACGTTGTCTCCTGCTTCTCCCGTATCTAACAGTTTGCGGAACATTTCCACGCCGGTAACAACAGATTTTCTGCCTTCTGCGCCCAAGCCAATGATTTGAATCTCATCACCAACTTTTACGATACCTGTTTCGATACGTCCTGTGGCAACGGTACCACGTCCTGTGATTGAGAACACGTCCTCAACGGGCATCAGGAACGGCTTGTCAATAGCGCGAGGGGGTAATTCAATCCAAGTATCCACAGCATCCATCAACTCTACCACTTTCTCTTCCCATTCGGGAACGCCGTTAAGAGCGCCCAAAGCGGAACCACGAATAACGGGCGTATTATCGCCGTCGAAATCGTAGAAAGAGAGCAACTCACGCATTTCCATTTCCACAAGGTCGAGCATCTCCTCATCATCCACCATGTCGCATTTGTTCATAAAGACAACCAGACGGGGAACGTTCACCTGACGTGCCAACAAAATATGTTCACGTGTCTGAGGCATCGGACCATCGGTAGCGGCAACCACGATGATAGCGCCATCCATTTGAGCAGCACCTGTTACCATGTTCTTTACATAGTCGGCATGCCCCGGACAATCAACGTGAGCATAGTGACGATTGGCTGTCTGATACTCTACGTGAGCCGTGTTAATAGTTATACCGCGTTCTTTCTCTTCGGGAGCGTTATCAATCGAATCGAAAGTACGAAGTTCTGAGAGACCTTTTTTTGCAAGCACGGTGGTGATTGCAGCGGTCAAAGTGGTCTTGCCATGATCTACGTGACCAATGGTACCTACGTTTACGTGCGGTTTAGACCTGTCAAATTTTTCTTTAGCCATAAAAATATTTTTTTTTAATGTTAGTGGATAGCGTTATTAATTATTATCAATCTATTTTATTTTGTATCTTTCTATTGTTTGCGTCTGTACTCTTTTAAATTCTTCCTCAATTATTAGGAATAAACTTCTGTGTCAAATATAGTGAGAAAGAGACTGATTTAATATTATCGGAGTACCTGTCTCTACTAAAAAACAATGATCTCGCGTCAAATTATATAATAGTATCTTAGTCAAATAACTGCCTGCAATAAATCTCTTTTTATCTGTCAGCATACAATATTTTTCAAAGAATCGTCTCCACCACAAGCCGAAATATCGTGATTTTCGTAAATTCATGGCGGGCAACTTTTTTCACCCTGCAACCACACAAACTATTAAACAGACAAATAAAATAGTGTCTTTTTATATTGCTCTCCGGTCTTGTAGAGAGAAGAGCTGCTGATGAGATTTGAACTCATGGCCTCTTCCTTACCAAGGAAGTGCTCTACCCCTGAGCTACAGCAGCAGTTGCAATACAAACTCTACATTGACGCCTCATCACATCAAACAAGAGCGGAAGACGGGACTCAAACCCGCGGCCATCAGCTTGGAAGGCTAATGCTCTATCAACTGAGCTACTTCCGCAAAATACAACTCAAATAAATGAGTAGCATATAATAATGTGGGCAGTGATGGATTCGAACCACCGAAGTCGAAAGACAGCTGAGTTACAGTCAGCCCCATTTGGCCACTCTGGTAACTGCCCAAAAAATTACGTTTCCTGCACGTTGAGCCTCTTGTCGGATTCGAACCAACGACCCCGAGATTACAAATCACGTGCTCTGGCCAACTGAGCTAAAGAGGCATTGTTTTCTCCACACAGATGACCGGAAAAACAGTCATCTAAACGGGTGGCAAAGGTAGATATATATTTTTAAATATACAATACCCCCCATGCTTTTTTTATTTTTTTTTCGTCAAATGCATGAAGTTTTTTTTAAAACAAGCACAGTCTATTATAATTCAATGCATTATAGATTTTGTAAAAAAATATAACGCATCAATTATCACTTGTTTGCCAGTTTTTTTATCTGTTTTTCGAGTGCAATCACACATTCCGAGACTGCCTGTTCAAACGAATCTGCCTGCTTGGATGCAAAAAGTTTCACGTTTGACCCCAAAAGAGTAATCTGAACTTCCTTATTTTCGGCGGTCTCCGGTTTTACGACTTTGAGTACTACTTCCGCATCTGTAATGGCGTTATAAAATTTATCCAATTTACCTACTTTTTTCTCAATATAGGCTGTCAGCTTGTCTGCAACGCTGAATTTGATAGCTTGAATGGCTATGTTCATAACGTATATTCTGTTTTAGAATGTGTAAAAAACTTTATCTTAAAAATCACGGCATTGCGCCGAATAATTATATCTAATTAGTGCAATCATCTTTTGCCGTTTTTAGCTCTTGGATGCGCACTTTTATATATTTGCTGCAACTGTTCAAACGTTGTGTGCGTATAAACCTGCGTTGACGCCAGACTGCTGTGTCCGAGCAGTTCTTTGACGCTGTTCAACTCTGCGCCGTTGTTAAGCAGTGTAGTGGCAAAGGTATGCCGCAATACGTGCGGACTGTGTTTTGTCATAGTTGAAATCGCTTTCATCCGACTGGTTACCACCAGATAGACTGCTTTTGGATAGAGACGCTTACCGTTTTCAAGCACAAAAAGCGCCTGACATTGTCTGACAATCAACTTATTACGCAATGCCAGATAGCAGGCTATGGCATCGAAAAGGTTCTGTCCTATGGGTACATAACGCATTTTTTTGCGTTTCCCAAATACGCGAACCACTCCCCGCTCAGCGTCAACATCCATATCATCAAGCGCTATCAATTCTGCTCGACGCATACCCGTCTGGTAGAGCATCTCGATAATCAGATCGTTGCGTACTGCCTCAAATTCCGATTCCGAATCACAGGCGGCATGCATTGCCTGCTCATCCATTTGCCGCTCGGTAAAAAAAACAGGGAGAGGTTTCGGTCGTTTGGGCGCAGTGATGTCAATCGCCGGATTTGCCGTAAGATGCCCCTGTTTCACCAAAAATTTGAAAAACGACTTCACAGCCGATAACTTCCTCGCCACTGACGAGGGCGCTTCTCCTCTATCCATCAGTGAGACCACCCACTGCCGCACATCATCGGCATCAACCTGCGTCCAGTCAACAGCCGCAGGTGTAGCGGCTAATATAAAATTCTCAAATTGACGGATGTCATTCCGGTACGACAGCGTCGTGTGGGAGGAATATGCTCTCTCATATTGTAGATATTGCAGAAACAGTTCAAGCATGTGCATCGTTGTTTTTCTGCGACGAAAGTAGCCTATTTTTCTGACTTTTCCAAACGTTTTTCAAAAAAAATGGCGACGAAAAAAATATTCCTCCTCCAGAAGTCTCTCAGGGCTTAATCTTCAATGGTATGCAAATGCTGCACGTAAACAGCATGCTGTTTGGCTTCGCGCTTTATCACTGACGGTTTGTTGAAACACTGACGGCGGCGCAACTCCTTGATAACGCCGGTTTTTTCAAATTTGCGCTTGAATTTTTTTAGGGCGCGCTCAATATTTTCGCCCTCTTTTACAGGAATTACAATCATATTTTTTATTAACAGGTTAAAATCATTCCCCGAATTTTGGGGGCTGCAAAGGTAGCGATATTTTTTTTTCTCTACAAATATTTTTTTCTGAAACATTTTTTATTGGCAGGATTCATTCTTTTTTTTGAGATGCTATAAAAAGAAACAAGAAATGTACAAAGGCACGAATAACTAACAACAACAAAAAGCCCCAGTTTCCAGAGGCTTTTCTTTTGTCTTGGGCGGAAGCTCTTATTCTTTCACGCACCGCACGCTCTTGCCGTACGCACGGTAAGCGACCGAGCTGGCCGACACCTCGGTCGTCTGGAGGTACATGTAAAAAGAGTATTTGCTGTCATTTGTACTGCTCCAGTAGTGCCCATGGAAACCTGGAGCAGAGACCTCATAGGCATAGCGGGCCCCGGCTGCAGGCAGGAATAAGAGCGGCTCGGGGGCAGCAGTGGCGTATAAGGGTCTGGTATAGTCGGGAATGCCATTATTGTCAAAGTAACCACTGGCGCCAATAGCAGCAGTCCAGTCAGCTGTTTTGTAAATAGCGTAACCGCCCAAATTTCCTTGAGAATCAGCCCAACCAACACTTACTTTTCCACCTGCTACCGGTACCCAGGTCAAGGGGGCGCTATTGGCGCTGGTGGTAGCCTGACCGGTAGCAGGCATATCTCCTTCGGCGTCAGTGGGAATTCTGCCACCGAACCCACTTGGATCGCTGAGGTAATTAATAAGCCGTTCCCATTCGTTCTCAGTAGGAACGCGCCAACCGGCGCCCATTGAGGCACAGGGATTGTTGGCAGGAATTGCCCAGTCTGTATTGAAATAATAATCGCCATTGTAAGGAATGCCACCTTTATCATCGCTCTGTGGATTAACGCTCTCGCCGTTACCCCAAAGGTCATCCTTTCTTGTACGCCAATTATACTCGTGGTAGTCGTAAGATTCGTCTTTCCCTTGAATAAAGAGTCCGTATCTGTCTTTCCCCAATGCTACTTGCCCGTTAGCATCCAAATCTCCGTCAGGACACACTCCGGGAGTTGTATAAACAACCGAATTCCTTTTTTCGTGTCCGTCAGCCACACGTCCCCACTGGTAGAGGTCGCCCCAAACATTAACAGCTTCGGCAGTGGAACAGGTAGCCAGATATTTAATCTGTCGTTTTGCCGGACTGAGAGAGGCATATTCACCAGAATTAAACTGGGTAGGGTCAGCGCCAAGATTGTACGGGGCAAAGGTTATGGCATGTTCGGGAGCGCCGATTTTGTTCCATCTGTTGCCGTCCCAAACATAAATGCCTCGTCCGGACATATCAATACTGTTCTCTTGAGATACATACAACTTTAAAGCATTTGTGTTGTAAACGATTGTACCTGTGAGTTTGGCGTTCACATCGTCGTTCGCATCGCCTACACCTCCGGCAGTAATACCCGGAAAGAGGTTAGTACCGGTTGGAATCTTCTCCAAATCGGTAATACTTACATTCGACAGCGCCAGCCCGCCCTTAACAGAACTGTTCAAGTCAAGCACAGCGCCAGCTGTGGGCGGATTCGTTCCGCCAATTGTTACCTGCGCTGCAGCATAATTGGCGACGCTTAAAAATGCTGCTGTAAATGCAGCGAAAAGAAATTGATTAGTTTTCATAAAAAACAGGTTTTAAATTAATTGATAGATATAGTAATACATAAATTAAGTTGTTAGTTATCAGTTTTTCTACCCCTCGTTTGTAACGAGGGGTAAATGGTAATCTCGTTTGTAACGAGACAGGTCATTAAAAAACGACCGCCCAATAACTCCTCGTCAGAGATGAGGAGCAGTGGAGGCAATAAAGAACAGCGGCAACCCTCCCGAAGCTTCTGGAAGATTGCCGCAATAATTGTATATGTATATAGTAAAAAAACGCAAAAAAACTTCGCGCTGATAATCAGTAACAAAAAAGTTTTTAATAAATGATAAGCCCTTGAATACAAGGAGTTAAGCTGAATGCGGGGGGGGGCTTTTGTAACGAACTTACTTTTAGCCGGTTAAACCGTCTAATCTGAAAAAATGGTAAATAT
>JAISXJ010000114.1 GCA_031270565.1 Prevotellaceae bacterium | reverse complement strand
GTTCTCTGTGTAACTCCGTGCAATAAGAAAATTTGGCTACTCTCGCTGCTGAATTTCACAGAGAAGCACAGGACTTGTCCCGCCAAAGCGGGAGGTTTCACAGAGTTACACAGAGATTTATCCCTGCGGGACAGCATTATTCACTATTCGTTATTCACTATTCACTAAAATACTATTCATTATTCACTGACAACTCTTGGCTCTTGGTTCCAAGACTAATCATGCTTTTTTCTTTTTGAAAGGCTTCTTTTTTGCCGTGCCTTTTGCCTTCTCTTCGGCAATAATCCGTTTGCAGTCATCCAGCGACAATGCTCCGGGCTCCATAGTTTTGGGAATTTTATAATTGCTGTTGTCTGCTGCGATATAAGCGCCAAAGCGTCCGTTAAGGATTTTAATATTATCCTCATCGAAACTTTTGATAAGGCGATTTTTATCGGCTTCGCGTTTGTTCAGTAAGAGTTCAATGGCACGTGTTTCGGTTACTTCGAGCGGATTTTCCCCCTTTGGCAACGAAACAAACACCTTACCGTGCTTGATATAGGGACCAAACCGCCCGACTGCCACCGTTAACGGCTCATTCTCATATTCGCCGAGCGACATGGGCAGTTTAAAGAGATTGAGCGCTTCCTCCAGCGTGATGGTCTCAATGCTTTGACCAGCTTGCAGAGAGGCAAAACGTGGTTTTTCCTCATCATCAGCCGTACCAATCTGCGCCAAAGCTCCATAACGACCAATCTTTGCAAACACGGGCTTGCCACTGAGCGGGTCTGTACCCAGCTGGCGTTCGCCTGCCTTTTTGCCTGCCTGCATTGCCATCTCAACATGTGGATGAAACTGCATGTAGAAATAATCTATTTGCATTGTCCAGCCCGTTTTCCCTGCCGCAATGTCATCGAACTCCTCTTCCACTTTGGCGGTAAAATCGTAACTCATAATGGATGGGAAATGTTCTATCAGGAAATCGTTTACCACGATACCGATGTCAGTAGGGGAGAGTTTTCCCTTTTCGATGACCTCCTTTTCGGCTTTGACAGCCGGCGTTATGGTGTTGCCCTTGAGTGTCAGAATATGCACTTGTGGCGTTGCTTTCACAATTTCTTTTTTCTCAACGTAATTCCGATTCTGTATGGTAGAAATAGTTGGCGCGTAGGTTGATGGGCGTCCAATGCCCAGTTCTTCGAGCTTGCGTACCAGCGAGGCTTCGGTATAGCGCGGCGGATGCTGGGCAAAACGTTCCTGAGCCGTTATTTCTTTGCGCGTCAAAAGTTGCTGTTCGGTGAGAACAGGCAGGCGGTTAGTATCGGCGTCTTCGGGTTCCTCATCGGAAGACTCGGCATAGACGCGCAAAAAGCCGTCGAATTTAATCACCTCTCCGATAGCAACAAACTTTTCGCTGCTACCCGATACGCCAATGGTTACAGTGGTTTTCTCAAGGAGAGCATCCGCCATCTGCGAAGCAATGGTGCGTTTATAGATAATGTCATAAAGCCGCTTTTCCTGCGGCGTTCCCGAGATTTGCGGTTGATTCAGATAAGTTGGACGAATGGCTTCGTGCGCCTCCTGTGCGCCTTTTGTCTTGGTCTGGTACTTGCGCCGCTTATAGTATTGCGCTCCGGCGGTTGCCTCAATTTCTTTTTTTGCCGTATTAAGAGCCAAGTCCGACAGGTTTACGGAATCGGTTCGCATATAGGTTATTTTTCCCGATTCATAGAGTTGTTGCGCTATGCGCATGGTCAATGCAACCGGAAACCCAAGTTTTCGCGCCGCTTCCTGTTGCAGGGTTGATGTTGTGAACGGGGCAGCCGGAGAACGTTTGGCAGGAGTTGTTTCAATATGTTCTATCGGGAATGTAGCCTCTTTGCATATCTGAAGAAAAGCATCCGCCTCGTCGTAAGTACTGAAACGGTTTTTGAGTTCAGCCTTGACGGTGGCAGTCTCTCCCTGTTCATCTTTTGCGGTGAACAGCGCCGTTACCCGATACGAAGCCTCCGCAACAAATGCCTGAATCTCCCGTTCCCGCTCCACTATCAGGCGCACCGTTACCGATTGTACCCGTCCTGCCGAAAGCGACGGTTTTACCTTGCGCCACAGCACCGGAGAGAGTTCAAATCCGACAATGCGGTCAAGTACGCGACGAGCCTGTTGAGCGTCAACAAGATTCATATCAATCTTGCGCGGCGTCTCTATGGATTGCAGTATCGCCTGTTTGGTGATTTCGTGAAAAACGATGCGTCGGGTATTGGCATCATTCAGGTGCAACTCATCCGCCAGATGCCACGCAATGGCTTCTCCTTCGCGGTCTTCATCAGATGCAAGCCAGACAAGTTCTGCCTGTTTAGCCGCTTTCTTTAATTCGGTTACAACCTTTTTCTTATCGGGCAATACCTCATAAGTAGGCTGAAAATTATGCACAGAATCAACGGAAAATTCCTTATCCTTTAAATCGCGAATATGTCCGAAACTCGACATAACAAGAAACTCTTTTCCCAAAAAGTTTTGTATGGTTTTTGCCTTAGCAGGCGACTCAACAATGACTAAATTAGTTGGCATAAGTATTATTTTACTTGAAAAATGGGTTCTCGAAAAAATTGTGCAAAGGAACGAAAACTATCCTATATAATTCCACATTTCGGGATGTAATTTGATTTTTTTAATATATTCGGATTAATAAGCGGTGTTGAAGATGCTCAAAACTATTCGGGCATATTGACCGGTTTGTTGTTTCCCTTTTTGGTTTTATACGACAGAATATGTATGGTTACCAAAATAATTCCCAGTACCAAACCGGCTTGCAGCCATCTGTTGTGCAGGAAAAAGAACAGTGTAAAAACAGTAGACCCCCACATCATTGAGAGCGAAATAATTTTAATTCTCAGGGGAATAGTGCGTGTTGCCAGAAAATCGCGAATGTAAGGACCAAGCACTTTATGATTTATCAGCCACCGATGAGCCTTTGGAGAACATCTGTAAAAAATAAACGATGCCAGCAACAGGAAAGGAACAGTAGGCCAGATTGGTAAAAAAATCCCGATGACGCCCAACAAGATGCACACATAGCCAATGGCTAACAGAAAATACCGCATTTATCCTAATTATAGATGTTATTCATAATGGAGTTTAACCGCTCCGTTCACTTTCAGTTTTATCACCTTCATACTTTCCGGTACGCGAATGAATGTCCGCTTTGAAACTGTGCTGCTGAGATACTCGTAAACAAATCCGTTTGCTATTGCTTTTAGGATTTCGAGATTATCGCCGAGTATCAGTTTGTTTATGAACATAAATATAGCCGTTTTATTTTTCGCACAAAGGTAATGCTTGTTTTATAATTATTCAATATCTGTTCACAGAGAGCATGGACAACGCATAAAAAATAAAAATAACGCCACCGGCACGAAACAACAAACTGTCATTTGTCGGGACGTTTTCCCCACGTGGGGATTTGTTGCCGCTGCCGTCAGGACGTTTGTTAAACGTTATCAATAGCTGCGTGTCCTATGTCGGAACGGTAAAAGAGTTGTTCACAGTCAATCTTGCGCACCTCAGACAGAGCTTTAGCCTGTGCCTCTGCAAGCGTGTCCGCCAGAACGGTAACAAAGAGCACGCGCCCGCCACCGGTAAGCAGTCGGTCGCCGTCGCGTTGCGTCCCCATGTGGTAAACGGTCGCGTCAAGCGTGTGAAGTTGCCTTATTTCAAATCCTTTCGGATAGATGCCCGGATAACCTTTCGATGCCATCACAATTCCCAGCGCCGCACGACTATCCCAGGTGATAACCGGCGTGCGATTAGCAATGACA
>JAISXJ010000124.1 GCA_031270565.1 Prevotellaceae bacterium | reverse complement strand
CAAGGCAGGACTTCTCAATCACTTGTCGCACCTTTCAGGTGCAGGTTCGCGAGGCGACTTTTTCCGCAAACTGCGCTATCGCTTGTATGCGGTTATGAAAATTCTGCCTTTCAGGCAGTCTGGGAAGCCGCTTTTTTGCCCGTCAGGACATCGTCGTCAATTGCCGACGGCGTGTTTCGTCCGTCATTCTTTCGTCGTCAATTGCCGACGGCTTTATACAAATAGAAGTACCACTACTCCTCGTCTCTGACGAGGAGTAATTGGTCGGTCGTTTTTAACGACCTATCTCGTTACAAACGAGATTACCATTTACCCCTCGTTACAAACGAGGGGGAGCGAGAGCAAAAAGACGCAATTACAACTGACTTTCTATTTTACAACTATATCTATCAATGAATTTAAACCGTATTTATGACAAACAAAAAAGCCTCCCTTACCGGAGGCTTTTTGTTTGCTGTTACTTCTCAGAACTAAAAGCTGCTTTTACAGTTTCTTTTTTACTTCCGTTTCCTCGTAGCTCTCAATAAGGTCGCCCACCTTGATGTCGTTGTAGTTGCCGATGTTCAAGCCACATTCATAGCCGGAGGCTACCTCTTTGACATCCTCTTTTTCACGTTTCAACGAGGCTAACTCTCCGGTATATACCACAATTCCATCGCGAATGAGGCGCACTTTCGAGCCACGTTTGATTTTTCCTTCCCTGACGGAACAGCCTGCCACCGTGCCAATCTTGGAGATTTTGAATACGTCGCGTACTTCAAGCACAGCCGTAACCTCCTCCTTAATATCGGGCGAAAGCAAGCCTTCCATAGCGGATTTTATTTCTGCAATGGCATCGTAAATGATTGAATAGAGGCGAATGTCAATCTGCTCGTGTTCTGCCATTTTCCGTGCGGCAGGCGAAGGGCGTACCTGAAACCCGACCACAATGGCATTCGACGCTACGGCCAGCATAATATCCGATTCGGAAATTTGTCCGACAGCCTTGTGAATCACATTCACCTGAATTTCTTCCGTTGAAAGTTTGATAAGCGAATCGGACAGCGCTTCGATAGACCCGTCCACATCACCTTTCACAATCAGGTTAAACTCCTGGAAGTTGCCCAGCGCAATGCGTCGTCCAATCTCCTCCAGAGTAAGATGGCGAGACGTTCTGAGCCCCTGTTCACGTTGTAACTGTTCTCTGGTGTTGGCAATTTCGCGTGCTTCGTGTTCGGCAGCGAAGACATTAAATATATCTCCCGCCTGCGGAGCGCCGTTCAAGCCAAGTATGATGACAGGCTCTGCCGGAGCCGCCTCCTTGATACGCTGATTGCGCTCGTTGAACATCGCTTTGATACGCCCGTATGCTGTTCCTGCCAGCACTACGTCGCCAAGATGCAATGTCCCCGTTTCTACCAGTAACGTAGCAACATATCCGCGCCCTTTGTCCAGTGAAGACTCAATGACCGACCCCACCGCTTTGCGTTTGGGATTAGCTTTCAGGTCAAGCATCTCGGCTTCAAGTAACACTTTTTCAAGCAGTTCATTAACCCCAATGCCCTGTTTGGCGGATATATCCTGCGACTGATATTTGCCACCCCACTCCTCAACAAGGTAGTTCATCGCCGAAAGTGTCTCCTTGATTTTGTCGGGATTAGCGCCGTTTTTGTCAATCTTATTAATGGCAAATACAATGGGTACGCCTGCTGCGGCCGCATGGTTGATAGCTTCAATGGTTTGAGGCATCACGCCGTCATCGGCAGCGATAATGATAATGGCAATATCCGTTACCTGAGCGCCACGTGCACGCATTGCCGTAAATGCTTCATGTCCGGGAGTATCCAAAAAGGTAATATGCCGACCGTCTTCAAGCGCAACGTTATACGCGCCGATGTGCTGGGTGATACCGCCCGCTTCACCGGCAATGACATTCGACTTGCGAATATAATCAAGCAGCGATGTCTTGCCGTGGTCAACATGTCCCATAACCGTTACAATGGGCGGGCGGGAAACCAAATCTTCTTCCCTGTCTTCTTCGTCGCTGATAATGGCATGTATGGCATCTGCGCCAACAAATTCGGTTTTAAATCCAAATTCATCAGCCACGATATTAATTGTTTCAGCGTCTAACCGCTGATTTATGGAAACAAACAATCCCAAATTCAAACAGGTTTTTATCACCTCCGTAACAGGAATATCCATCATTGCCGCCAATTCGTTAGCCGTTACAAATTCGGTCAGTTTCAAGACCGACGACTCATGCCGTTCTCTGGCAGCCTGCGCTTGCATGCGTTGCTCAACGGCATCACGTTTATCCTTGCGATAACGTGCACCCTTTTTATTAACACGTTTACTTTCCGTAAGACGAGCAAGAGTCTCCTTTACCTGCTTTGCAACATCTTCATCACTCACAGGCACATAGCTTGTAAGACGGTTACGTCCTTTCTTGCCTTTGCTACTGCCGTCAAACGGCGGCGGACTTGAATAAGAGTTGATATTTACACGCTCATTGCTGATACGTTTCCGTTTTTTCTTTCTGTCGCCATGCCCGGATGCTGCTGCGGGAGCGTTGCCCGAATCTGTTTTAACCACCTGTTTGGGCGTTTTCAGTTTCGATGCCGGCGTTGTGAAGATTTCCGGTTTGGCTTTTCCTTCGACAGGCTGACGGTTTGCTGTCTGTTGTTGCGGTTTCTTTACTGCGACATTCTTATCTGTCGTCGATACACCACTGCGTTGCTGACGCTCTTTTGCGATACGTTCCCTGCGTTTCTGCTCCTTTGTTTTCTTGGCAGGACGCATCGTATTGTTGATGGCAGACAGATCAATTTTATCTACCACCTTGATAGATGATTCCAGTCCTGTTTTACGGAAAACAAAAATGTCATCCTCTTTTTTAGCCTCAGGTACATTACTTACTTCAGGCGTGTCGTCTGCCAACTGAGGTTGGGGCGTTGGTGTTTCAATCGGCTCCGGTTCAATCTTTTGTTCTGCAATCGGCTCCGGTTTGGGGTCTTCTGCTGCTGAGACGTCTGCGTTTTGTGTCTGAATAGTTTCTGATACTGCAGGCGCCGTTTCAACAGTCACAGGCTCTGTCGGTTTTTTCTCTGACTCCACAACAACCGGCTGTTCCTCTATGACTGTTACAGGAGCAGTTACAACGACCTCAGGCGTTATCTCCGGCGTGGGTTCGAGTTTTGGGGCAGGCTCCGGTTCAGGCTCCGGTTCAGGTTCAGGTTTGGATTGAACGGGAACAGCCTCTTCCACAGGAGCGCTCTTTTGTTCAACCTCCACAACCTCTGCAACGGGCGCAGCAGACTGGGTGGGCATCTCCTCTTCGATAACAGATTTTTCCTCTTCAACGACTACAGCATCTTGTTTCTTTTTTTCTGCTACCACCTTTCCGGCAGAGGTTTTGTAAACATCCGCTGCAACCGATTGCCCTCTGTCCTTTTCGTAACGTTGCTGAATGAGCCGCTCCGATTCCTGTTTGATACTTTTATCCGATTTAAACTCTTTCATTAAAAGAGCTTCCTGTGTTTCTGTCAGTTTCAGGTTCGGGTTCTGCTCAACAGGCTGACCTTTTTTATTCAAAAAGTCAGCCGCCGTGGCGATGCCGATGTTTAATGTTTTTATAATTTGTCCCAGTCTTGCCATAAGCGTTCAGGTTTTTGTGTATTTACAGAATAGAAATTGCACGTGCTGCTTCAAAGTTGCCAAGTACTACACGCCGTATTTTACAGAAAGACCTCCTGCCAAATCTTCAAAGGTGGCGCGTCCGACTGTATAAGATTATTAAAAATTACGATGCTTCAAATTCTGCTGACAGGATACGGATCATATTGTCAACGGTTTCTTCTTCCAAATCGGTACGTTCCAGCAACTCTTGACGCGAAAGTTTAAGTACGCTCTTTGCCGTGTCGCAACCGATTGATTTGAGCAGGTCAATGACCCAGCTGTCTATCTCATCTTCAAATTCATCAAGATAGATATCTTCTTCGTCAATATCAACATCGTCGCGAAATACATCAATGGTATATTCCGTAAGCATGGTAGCCAGTTTGATGTTGTTACCGGCTTTTCCTATTGCCAACGAAATTTCTTCCGGCACCAGATAGACATTTGCACGTTTATTTTCATTGTCCAGCACAATACTTACCGCCTTTGCAGGACTGAGCGCTCGCGCAATAAAGAGGCTGACATTACCGGTATAATTAATGACGTCAATATTTTCATTGCATAATTCGCGCACAATGCCGTGTATTCGCGACCCTTTCACGCCAACGCAAGCTCCAACAGGGTCAATACGTTCATCATACGACTCTACAGCTACTTTGGCGCGTTCTCCCGGAATACGTACTATCTTTTTTATGGTAATCAATCCGTCATGAATTTCCGGCACTTCAAGTTCAAGCAGCCGTTCAAGAAAAAGAGGCGAGGTACGCGAAACAAATATCTGAGGCGTACTGGTCTTATTGTCAACTTTAACCACTACGGCACGCACGACTTCTCCCTTGCGAAAGAAATCGCCCGGAATCTGGTCGGCTTTGAGCAGGAGCATCTCGTTACCTTCATCGTCAAGTAAAAGAATTTCCTTTTTCCACACCTGATAGACTTCGCCCGTAATAATCTGACCAATCATCTCCGAATATTTTGCATAGAGCGAATCTTTCTGAATATCAAGGATTCTGGATGCCAGTGTTTGACGTAAATTAAGCACTACACGACGTCCAAATGAGTGAAAATCCACTTTCTCATTCACCTCTTCGCCCACTTCGTAGTCATCGGCAACTTTGTGTGCATCGGAAAGGGAGATTTGCAAATTACTGTCCTCAACCTCTCCATCCGGCACAACTATGCGGTTGCGCCACAACTCAAAATCGCCCTTGTCAGGGTTAATAATCACATCATAGTTTTCATCCGATCCGTACATTTTGATAATGACATTACGAAACGACTCTTCCAAGATGCTCATCATTGTGAAACGGTCGATATTCTTCAACTCTTTAAATTCTGCAAACGTGTCAATCAGGTTTGCATGTTCTGCTTTTGCCATAACTGGTTTCGTTAGTTATATTTCAAATATTTTTTTTATATCAATTCAATATAAAGGCATCAAAGGGACGCTTTTGCCGATTTTATATCCCGATATGTAAATGTTACTTCGGTTATATAGGTTTTTTTACGTTTGTCGCCCTCCCTGCGCATACGTGTCTCTTCTTCAATAACAAACCATTCCGGAGTTACCGTTTTGAGTTTTCCACGATGTTTCCTGCCGTCGGAAGCAACCACTTCGATGTCCCGTTCAAGATTTTTTTCGTATTGCCGAAGCGTTTTAAAAGGCGATGTCAGTCCGGAAGACCCAACTTCGAGGGCATAATCTTCTTTTTCCCTGTCGAAAATTGCCTCAATATGACGACTCAATGCCACACAAACATCCAAATCAACACCCTTTTCCGAATCTATTTCCACTACAATATCATTCGCAGCAGAGATGGAAACCTCCACAAGGAAACAGTCGGTTTCGACTAATTTGTCCGTTATGGTTTGTATAAGCAATTGTTTATCAATCATGTTTAATGCCGTCTGGAATAAAGCAGGGGACTTCATTAGTCCCCCTGCACAATTAACTCTTCTTATCGGGGGCAAAGGTAATCAATTATTTTTTATTTCCAAAAACAACCTAAAAAAAAATATATGATCAACGCATTTAATTTTGAGAATAAAAACAAAAAGCCCCCATCTCCGGAGGCTTTTATATTTGTCTGAATTCCTATTCAGTTCTGTATTGATATGTAAATTCATCTTCCAGCCACAGAATTCGCGTAGCATTATCTCCACTTCTTACTTCAACATCCACTGTTCCTGATGTTCCTGCCGGAGCTAAGCAGGTAATAATCCTCGGCGATAAAACGGTTACATTCGTACACGGATTGCCATCTACCGTTACGATGGGCGGAGCAAGAAACCTGATTTGATCCAGTGCCGCATTATCTTCGATTTCTTGTGGTTCAAGTACTCGATTGTAAAGACGAACAGACAGAAAGGTTGAATATTTGAGATTAGCCTCCCCAATATAAATAAATCCATTTGGGTCGGTATTCAAATCGCTGCCCTGTCTCACTGCAATCTGTACCTGAGAGTTATTGATATATGAATTAGTATTTGCATTTTGTATGGAATTTGCATAAGTGGATGTTACCGTGTTTATGGTATTCGGTGTTGTCAATGAAGGCGTACTGGCAAGACACGTAATCAAATTGTTCTGATTTCCGCTAATAGGATAAAATATCCATCCGCCATCACTCGTACATTCGGAACGAGTTTTTCCTCGATATAGAACTCCAAACGGTTTCTTTTCTTCGTAAGTTCCATAGACAAAAATGTTTCTCTGTACATTATCCTCTTGGCTAAACATATGAGCAGCATCCGGCGTTCTGAATATCACCTCAACCGTTCTGGACTCATTGCCTGAGGGATAAGTATCAGGAAAAAATGAGCTATAAAAAGACGTATCATCATCCAAAGGCTGAAAGCCGTTACTTAGCCACTGTCCGGCGCCGGTGCTTCTTGGAAGCTTAAAAGTAGGATTCTTCAAATCCTGCCATTCTGTTGTAGCGTCAAAACTATGTGCCTTGTCTCCGTTTCCGGTATTGTCTATGCCGTCGAAATGCGCCA
>JAISXJ010000160.1 GCA_031270565.1 Prevotellaceae bacterium | reverse complement strand
ATCTAATTTTTAGAAGCCCCTTTCAGTAGTACAACTTAATAGTTCTGCGCTCGCACCTCGAAAAACGCTCGCGGATGTGCGCACACCGGACAAGCCATAGGCGCTTCCTTGCCGAAAACAATGTGTCCGCAATTCTCACACTCCCACATGGTATCGCCCTCTTTGGAGAAGACGTAGCCACCGTCGACATTCGCCAATAGCTTGCGATAGCGCTCTTCGTGCTCCTTCTCAATCTTTGCGACCTCCTCAAAGAGGAATGCGATGCGATCGAATCCCTCTTCGCGTGCTTCCTTAGCAAAAGTGGCGTACATGTTTTCCCATTCGTAGTTTTCGCCGTTAGCGGCGTCAAGCAGATTGGCTGCTGTGGCGGGGATGGTGTTCCCGTGCAGCAGTTTAAACCAGAGATTGGCATGTGCAGCCTCGTTCTTGGAGGTGATTTCAAACAGGTTGGCAATTTGCTCAAAGCCGTCTTTGCGGGCTTTCGATGCGTAAAACAGGTATTTGGTACGTGCCATGGATTCGCCGGCAAAGGCTTCCTGCAGATTTTTCTCCGTTTTTGTTCCTTTAATTTCTTGCATATTACAAAGTTGTTATTGTGATAGTTAATATGAATATATATATCAATTAGCGACGGCAAAATTAACAAAAATAGTTTGAACAGCAATGCAGAAATAATTTTCCAACCACTCAATTAATTCTTTTTTTGAAGTGCGAAGAAAGAGCCAAGAAATAAGAAATAATGAATAATGAACGCCGTCAGGCGGGCATCCCCCGAAAGGGATTGACTACGTCGATTGCTTCGCAATTGCGGGACAAGCCCGCAATGACGGGGCTCTTGCAGCAGCATTTCTAAGCGTCGCCAATTATGCTGCGGCGCAGGTAACAATCGGTGGTAGCGACTTGCCCAAAGCAGGGACTATTCTTGATTTGAACTATAACACCAAAGTGGACTTGTTGCTCTCGAATGTCTTTTTGAACAAAATAACGCATATTCCTGTCGGTGCCAAATTGATACAGGTATCCGCTTATTTTGTGAATAAAGTTTTAAAATGATTTTTTTATCATACTTTATTTGCGAATTTGTAAGATATAAAGAAAAAGTTGTACTTTTGTCGCCTAAAATCAATTGGAGAAAGTAAAACTTTGTCGTAACATCAGACACATACAGCTGTCTTTATCAAAATAATGTCAGTTTTGCAAAGAAAACCGACATTTCAGCAAAAGAACGTTTTAAGCAGCGAGAGCAGAGATAAAATTTGTTTTAGCTATGCCAAGTCGCGCAAAACGACTAATATTTATTGAACGTTTTAAGCAGCGAGAGCAGAGGCAAACTTGTTTGACTATGCCGAGTCGTGCAAAACGACTAAATTTATTGAACATTTACAATAATCACTAAAAAAAAATGAGTGGATTGTTCCGATCTGCGGATTGTCCACGATACGAAGCATAATATATAGAAATCAAATATTCTTTTGTTTAATTGTTTACTTATTTATCTTACTATGAAAAACATTTTATTTTCTGCCTTTATGGCAATTTATTTTGTGTTCGCCTCCTGTGTTGCGGCACAGGTAACTATTGGCAGTGGCACAGTGCCATCGGAAATAGCCTTGTTGGAACTCATTTCCCAAGATAATAATCCTCCGTCGGGATTACGCCTGCCACAACTTACTAACGTCCGTATTCAGGCGCTGACATCAACTATTAATCAGTTATCCGACGAAGAAAAAAAGCGGGCAAATGGTTTACTGGTTTTTAATACCGACATCAATTGCATGATGATGTGGAACGGCGACAGTTTTAAGAGTTTTTGCGGCGATCTTGCGCCGGCAGAAATGACTCTTGACTGTTCCAAGGCAAAGGTTTTTCCCAACATCGGCATATCCCCGTTCACGCCGAGCGGCTATCAGCAGGGCAAGGCTCTTGAAGGCACAACATATTATATTGAGATACCCGTAACGGTAACGGCAGTCGGTTCGTATGACATAGCTGCTGTAACGCGAAACGGCTACTCCTTTCAGGCAGACGGGCATGCGCTGGATGTTGGCGATCAGATTATGAGACTTGCCGGTGCCGGAACTCCCATTCACGGAGAACCAAGCAATTATTTCGACGAGTTAAGTGTGCGATTTAATCAAAAGACTGTATCAACCTGCACTTTGCCTCAGATTCCGGTAACGTCCTCAGGCAACAAGGCGACATTCACTGCCGACTGCGCTACTGTCTCTGTCAATGGCATATACTCGGTCAATACCAATGTAACAGCGTCAAATAGCATAACGATGAATGTCGATGTAAGCGATCCGGGAGACTACAGTTTTTTGGCAACCGCAGGCGATATGTCTTTCAGTCGCATGGGTAAATGGGATGGCATAGGAAAACAGTCCGTTACGCTGTTAAGCAGCGGAAAACCAACAACAGCAGGGCGAATTCCCGTTGTCATTAATGGGAATAGCGCCGGTGGTGATGTTGTCTGCCATGATACTATTCCCGTTGCTTACAGGGCTATAAAGGTTGCCGGAGTAGGAAGCGCCAATACGATGTATCATCCCGGCGGCGGGGCACTCGACAGAGCCGCTACGAGGATATTGACCGCTCCGGGCAACTTTAGCTTATCCGGCAAATTCCCCACACAGGGCATCACCGTTACAGGCATTACTAACTCCCATATAGAGGATGCTCTAAATACTAATCCCGACATCCTTGTCATTGGTTATAATTGTATTCCGAGCGCCGACCAAAGCAGGCTGTTAAAAGATTATATTGAGAACGAAAAAGGCGTCGTATTTCTTTTTACTCAAAGCAATCCCTCTGCTATTGCCGAGGCAATTAACATCATCTGCGGGTCTTCCATATCTGTAAACGGCGACGGCGCCGGTGGGGCTGTTTTCAAGTTACTGGATGTTGATCATGCCATACTTAACGGTCCTTTTGGGGATATCAGGCAAAAATATTGGGGCGAAGATGCCGGTACTACGGCTCATGTGAGCGCCATTCCCGACGGAGCAATTGCTTTGGGAGATCAGAACACCATTTTTGTCTATGGTAATGGATTGCTTTGGGCTGGTGATGGCGGCTTTTTGTCGGATGACGAAGGTGACAATACGTCCAAAATTTACTATCCGTGCAAGATGAATGCCGATGGTTATCCGGTTGTAAATACCAGTTTTAAGGAGCCTGTTTACAACAGTGTACTCTATGCAAATGCCATTGCATGGGCAATAGAATATGTCATGAAAAGCCGTCAATAACCGTGTTTTTTGTTGGTGCGTCCGTTATTAGTGAATAATTCTGTTCAACGGTACGCAGCTGATATTGAATCAAGTGTTTCATCTAACAGCCTTTCGCTGTTAATGGATGGTTGGTTGATAAGGTTTTTGACCCACCGCCCGACTGCTGTCCGGAAAATCGCGCATTGCAGGGATTTGTGTCGAGTTCCTTTTGTAAAAAATGCAACTCGCCGCAAACTCCCTGCTGTTCTGTCGGCGGTAGAATTTGTATGAACTTTGTCAAGTTCGTTATCCATTGAAATAAAAATATTATCAGGCATAAAATAACATGATACTATTACAAATGGCTGAAATTAGAATAATTTGCGTATCTTTATGCAAATTATTTTTATAGAAAATGAAAAAGAAAGTAATACAAATCAGCCCTTCCGAACTGTTTAAAACATTTGAAAATGAAAGTATTGGGGACAGTTTTATCGCTTCGGACAATCTTACAGCCCTTATTTCCGACCGCAAAATCAACTCGGATATTCTGCATTTTCCATTTCAGGCGAACGAAATAATTATGGCAGTGTGCATTGAAGGCAGTCTGAAAGTGAAATTGGAAACCGGAAATTTTGTGCTCGAAAAAAATGGCGCCTGGGTTGTTTTGCCTCAACGAATATTTGAAATACAGGAATATACGCCTGATTTTAAGCCCATCGTTTTTATAATGAAGCAGAGTTTTTGGAATCAAAATGACAGTTTCCTCGAAGTTGTGAAACTGCAACAGTATTTTTTCAAGGAAAACGGCATAAAACTCACCGAGGATATGATGAATGAAACGATTACGATTTACGGACTGATAAAAAACAAAATTGAGAAAAAAATGCCCTTCAGCAGGCAAATCATTCAGCAATATATCAACGTGCTTTCCTACAACGTTTATGCCCTTTTGCAGCAACAGATGCAAAAAACAATGGACAAACAGCCGACCAAAGAGTATGTTTTTGAGCAGTTTATACGATTGGTTGAACGCTATTACAGGCAGCAGCACGGCATTGAGTTTTATGCCGACCGCCTGCATCTGACAGGCAAATACCTGTCGGCATTGATACGCTCGGCAAGCGGCAAAACGGCGGCGGAATGGATACGCGAATATTTAATAATGGAAGCAAAAACGTTGCTGAAATCGGGCAAAATGTCAATACAACAGGTGAGCAACGAACTGAATTTTTACGACCAGTCGCATTTCGGCGTGTTTTTCAAAAAATATGTTGGTTGTTCGCCGCGTGCGTATCAAAAATGTAATTGAACGTTTTAAGCAGCGAGAGCAGAATTAGTTATCAGTTTTCAGTTATCAGATTTTAGAATTACGAATTACGAATTACGAATTACGAATTGAGAAACAACTAAACTCTAAACTCTAAACTCTAAAAAAATATTATTCACTATTCGTTATTAACTATTCACTGCCAACTATGCCGAGTCGCGCAAAACGACTAA
>JAISXJ010000155.1 GCA_031270565.1 Prevotellaceae bacterium | reverse complement strand
CCCGCACTGCTGACGGTGGCGCGAACTGGGACTCCCCCGGCACTTCACTATCCTGGAGTGACGGCGCTGTAAACACCGGTATTAAATTCGGCGACGCATTGGTTTTGCCCGCTGCCGGCAAACGGGAAAGCGGCAATGGCTCGTTGAACAACCGTGGCACCGACAGCTACTACTGGAGCTCTACCACTTACACCTCCAACGTCCTCGGTCACTTCATGAGCTTCGACAGCGGTGACCAGGAAGCGTTCTACGCCATCTATCGGTCGAACGGCTTCAGTGTGCGCTGCATTTCAGAATAAAAGCGACCGCCAAGACAAACAAAAAGCCCCTCGCGGGGCTTTTTGCTTTTTCTGTCAGCGAATCCTGCGAGCGCATCCGTTTCAATAAATAATGCCAAAAAGTCATCGTTTCTGCCAAAATAAAGAAATCAGGGTATCTTTTTCTGTCAAAAAAGCCAATCATAACCGTCAATAAACTACGGCATACCCTTTGCCTGAGCGAAAGCGTAATACGATTAGGTATTGCATAATTTATGAAAGTAAAAAAATGAATAATCATAATTGAAAAAGACTTATGGGAAAAATTATTGGAATTGATTTGGGTACAACCAACTCTTGCGTAGCAGTGTTGGAAGGCAATGAGCCAAGTGTCATTGCCAATAGCGAAGGCAAGCGTACCACGCCGTCAGTAGTTGCGTTTCTGGAAAACGGGGAGCGCAAAGTGGGAGATCCTGCCAAGCGTCAGGCTGTTACCAACCCTAAAAAAACAGTTTACTCTATCAAACGGTTTATGGGTGAAACCTACGACCGCGTATCGAAAGAGGTTGAACGTGTGCCATATAAAGTTGTAAAAGGCAATCATAATACGCCGTGCGTAGAAATTGACGGACGTAACTATACGCCGCAGGAAATCTCTGCAATCATTCTGCAAAAAATGAAAAAGACGGCTGAAGATTATCTTGGTCAGGAGGTAACGGATGCCGTTATCACGGTGCCTGCCTATTTTAGTGATGCACAGCGTCAGGCAACGAAAGAAGCCGGCGAGATAGCCGGACTTAAAGTACGTCGTATTGTCAACGAACCGACCGCTGCCGCATTGGCTTACGGCTTGGACAAGGCACACAAGGATATGAAGATTGCCGTATTCGATCTTGGCGGCGGCACATTCGACATCTCTATTCTGGAATTGGGAGATGGCGTATTTGAGGTGAAATCCACAAATGGAGACACGCATCTTGGTGGCGATGACTTTGACCACGCAATCATTGACTGGTTGGTTGCCGAATTTAAAAACGACGAAGGTGCAGATCTCACAAAAGATCCTATGGCATTGCAACGTCTGAAAGAAGCTGCTGAAAAGGCAAAAATCGAACTTTCGTCAGGTTCGGAAACTGAAATAAATCTGCCTTACATTATGCCGGTGGACGGTATTCCGAAGCATTTAATAAAGAAAATAACACGTGCCAAATTTGAACAGCTGGCAGACAAACTCATTCAGGCAACGATTAGTCCTTGTGAAAAAGCGCTGAAAGCTGCGGGACTGAGCAAGGCAGACATCGACGAGGTGATATTGGTAGGAGGCTCGACACGTATTCCGGCAATTCAGGATGTGGTTGAAAAATTCTTTGGTAAAACGCCGTCGAAGGGCGTTAATCCCGATGAAGTAGTAGCCGTTGGAGCTGCCATACAGGGCGCTGTACTCACCGGCGAAGTAAAAGATGTGTTGCTGCTTGATGTAACGCCTCTCTCACTTGGTATCGAAACAATGGGTGGTGTAATGACCAGACTTATTGAAGCCAACACAACCATTCCAACCAAGAAATCGGAGGTCTTTTCCACTGCTGCCGACAATCAATCATCGGTACAGATTAACGTTCTGCAAGGTGAACGTCCGATGGCTTTGCAGAACAAGCAAATCGGTATGTTCAATCTTGACGGCATCCCGCCCGCCCCACGTGGCATACCGCAAATTGAGGTAACCTTTGACATTGATGCTAACGGTATTCTGAAAGTATCGGCAAAGGATAAAGCCACTGGCAAGGAACAGTCGGTTCGTATTGAAGCGTCCAGTGGATTAAGCGACGCCGAAATTAAGCGGATGAAAGCTGAAGCCGAAGCAAATGCCGATTCCGACAAGAGAGAAAAGGAGCGCATTGACAAACTCAATCAAGCCGACAGTCTGATATTTCAGACGGAAAAGCAGTTGAAAGAGTTTGGCGACAAACTGCCTGCCGATAAGAGAGGAGAGATAGAAACGGCTCTTGAAAACCTCAAGGCGGCTCATAAATCTCAAGACATGGAAACGATAGACAAGGCTATAACGGATATGCAGAACGCTTTCCACGCTGCCAGTCAGGACATGTACAACGCTGCCAATCCGAACACTAACGATAACACTAATGCTAACGCCAATACTAACGATAGCGATAATGTAACAGATGTGGATTTTGAGGAGGTGAAGTAATTCAATTATGAATTAAAAATTATGAGAATCGCAGCAAAACAAACATTTGCTGCGATTTTTGTTTTTTTGATTAATTGATAATAATATTTGTATGTTGTTTTTTTACTGTATCTTTGTACCATATTTGTATCGAGCGTTATTTGATTGGAAAGTGCGCATTAGTGTTTAATCAGATAAAATAGTTATAAAAAAATCCAACGTTTTAAGCAGCGAGAGCAGAGGCAAACTTGTTTGACTATGCCGAGTCGCGCAAAACGACTAAATTTATTGAACGTTTTTATGTCAAATCGCGAATTATTTTGTAATTGTGTTGATTTTCAGCATTTTTTTATTGAATTTTCATCCCTTAATTCGCATAATTTATGAATAATCCTGCGTCCGATATTTATTTTGTTAATGTTGCAAAAACCGTCGCAATAGCATTTGTAGCGTTGGCTCATCTTGGATTGACAGAAAATCTCGCTTCGTTTATCAACAGTTTTCGTATGCCGTTTTTCTTTTTTATTTCCGGATATTTGCTTAAAATAGATAATGTTGTATTCATTGATTTTGTTCGTAAAAAATTTCGTTCCCTGCTTATTCC
>JAISXJ010000058.1 GCA_031270565.1 Prevotellaceae bacterium | reverse complement strand
AATTGTTCATTTTTCACTATTCGTTATTCACTATTCACTAAAAAAGTATTATCTTTGCCCCGTTCTTATTCACATCTAAAATCAAATCCAGACGATGCTTAAATCAGGTATTCCATATTTACCATTTTTTCAGATTAGACGGTTTAACCGGCTAAAAGTAAGCTCGTTACAAAAGCCCCCCCCCGCATTTGCCTTAACTCCTTGTATTCACGGGCTGATCATTTATTAAAAACTTTTCAGTTTACACTTAGCAGCGCGACGTTTTTTAGCGTCTTTTCGCCATATATATACATAACGGCAACTTTCCGGAATGGTCTGGAGGGTTGCCGCTGTGTTTGGAAACTTTCCCATTACAATGTGAAGGCATCACATCATAATGTAGAACTTTCCTATCACAATGGGAAGGCGTCACATCATAATGTAGAACTTTCCCATTACAATGTGAAGGCGTCACATCATAATGTAGAACTTTCCCATTACAATGTAGAAGCGTCACATCTTAATGTAGAACTTTCCCATTACAATGTGAAGGCATCACATTATAATGTAGAACTTTCCCATTACAATGTAGAGGCGTCACATCATAATGTGGAGTTTTTACATTACAATGTAATTATATCAATATCAACTGTTTTAATTATTAATCTTTTAAATTTTTATTTGTATGAGTAATTTTATTCCCGAAGCTAACGCCAAGTTTGCCATTTGGCTAACCGCTTTTCTTTACAATCTCGACGTCATTCTGACGCGGGTAGGATTTCCTGCCGACGTCTTTAGCAATCTGGATGCGCTGAGAAGTACTTACGTCGATGCTAATTCTGTTGCGGAAAATCCTGCGACGTGCACAAAGGCAGCTATTCAGGCTCGTAATGAGGCGCGGAAAGTTCTTGAAAAGGCGCTCCGTCAAGCAATTGCCGAGTACCTGACAAACAATCACAAAGTGACGGACGAAGACCGCGACAATCTCGGTTTGCCAATTCACAAGACCGGTCACACGCCTGTTCCGGTACCGTCAACGTACCCGGATTACACCATCGCTACGGATGTATTGCGCCGTCTGACGGTGCATTTTCACGACCACGGCAGCGAACATCGCGGCAAGCCCGCAGGTGTCAGCGGCGCAGTGATTCACTGGGCATTGCTTGACACGCCGCCAAAAAATGTGGATGAACTTAATCTGTCCGCATTAGATACGTCGTCGCCTTTTACCGTCGAGTTTTCGGAAGAACAGCGCGGTAGCAGGGTTTATTTCTGTCTGGCTTGGCAAAATTCCAAAGGGGAAAAAGGGCCCTGGAGTGCAATCCAGAATGCCATTATTCCGTAAAACAAAGGCTCTCCACTACTCCTCGTCTCTGACGAGGAGTTAGTTGGGCGGTCGTTTTTAACGATCTGTCTCGTTACAAACGAGGGGTAGAAAAAACTGATAACTGACAACTTAATTTATGTACTATATCTATCAATTATTTTTAAACGTGTTTTTTATGAAAACTAATCTTTTTCTTTTCGCTGCGCTTACAGCAGCATTTTTAAGCGTCGCCAATTATGCGGCGGCGCAGGTAACGATTGGCGGCGGCGACCCGCCAAAAGCAGGCGCTATTCTGGATTTGAACAGCACGACTAAAGGCGGGCTGGTGCTCTCAAATGTAGAGCTGACCTCTTTGACTGCTATCCCCGCTTCATTCCCTAACGCGAGCGCTATTTCCAATCCTCAGGCGTTGGCGGGAATGATGGTCTGGAACACCAACGATTGCCTTGTACCTAACGGAGACGGTCTCTATGTCTGGGACGGCAACAAGTGGAATTATACGGGTGGTGGCGATGGTTTTTTCTCTATTCCGACTCCAACGTGTCCCAATCCATTGCCTAACCTTATTATGGCGAGTTACAATCTCGGCGCGGACGTAGATAAACTGATGTTTCTCTATCCTGACCTTTCTCCTGCCAAACAGCAGATGGCATATCAAGCAACCAATGTTTTCAGCGCTACTGACGCCACTGTTTACGGCGACCTCTACGAGTGGGGACGTGTCGCTGACGGACACGAAAAACGGGATGCTGAGCCTTATGCAACTGCCGGAGCGCTTGAAAGCACTGACCTGGATGGTAATGGACAGGTGAAAAATGATTATGGGGTAGCAGATTACAATAAAGCAGATACAGATAAAAAATACGGACACTTTATTAAGGGGGATATTAATTTCTACTACGACTGGTGCGATATCCAAAATGATGACCTTTGGGGTAACGGCGTGGCGATTGATGTTGAAACTCTCGGTAAAGGTGTTCTCGCCTCGAACGGCCAATATTATCAAAGTACAGACTGGGCAATATCTGATAATAACCCTTGCCCTTCCGGCTGGCGTGTGCCTACGCAGGATGAATTAGAGCGGCTCATTAATTACGACTGCGGCACTCCTAACAGTGTTGACGAAGATAATGCTGTTGATATCAATTCTACAACAGAGTACTATAAATCCGTTACCGCCGGTTTAACCTGGGTTCGCGTTAAGGCTGGTATGGCATATCTAGGTAATTGGGCTGAAGGCGACCATAGCGGTTACGCTATTTACAGAACAGATGTATGGACTGCTGCTATTAGTGCCAGCGGTTACTTTGACAATAATGGCACTCCCGACTATACCAGACCTTTATACGAGGACGCTGCTCCCGAGCCTCTCCTCTTCTTGCCTGCCGCCGGGTATCGTAGTGCTAATGGTATTGATTTTTCTATTGGTTCGGTTGGCAAGACCGGCTACATCGGGAGCTACTGGAGCAGTACAGTTATCGACGAAAACGTTTTTTACCTAAGCTTCATCCATAGTTCCGTGAGCGCCGATAAAGACTATCACCGTGCGGGCGGCTTTAGTGTGCGATGTGTGAAGGAATAAGTGTCTTGAACACAGATTTTAGAATTACGAATTACGAATTGAGAAACAACTAAACTCTAAACTCTAAAAAAATATTATTCACTATTCGTTATTAACTATTCACTGCCAACTATGCCGAGTCGCGCAAAAACGACTAAATTTATTGAACGTTTTAAGCAGCGAGAGCAGAGGCAAACTTGTTTGACTATGCCGAGTCGCGCAAAACGACTAAATTTATTGAACGTTTTAAGCAGCGAGAGCAGATTAAATATTTTTACCGCAAAGACGCAAGGGATACACAAAGAACGCAAAGGCGCGAAAAACTAACAACTTAATTTATGTATTACTATATCTATCAATTAATTTAAAACGTGTTTATTATGAAAACTAATCTTTTTCTTTTCGCTGCTTTCACAGCAGCATTTCTAAGCGTAGCGCCATTTATGGCGGCGCAGGTAACGATTGGCGGCGGTACAGAACCTAAAAAAGGCGCTATACTTGACTTGAACAGTACGACTAAGGGCGGGCTGCTGCTCTCGAATGTAGAGCTGACAGCGTTGGACGAAATTCCCGCTACCTTTCCAAATGCGGGCGCTATTTCCAATCCTCAGGCGTTGGCGGGGATGATTGTCTGGAACACCAACGATTTCCTTGCGCCTAACGGAGGCGGTCTCTATCTTTGGGACGGCAACAAGTGGAATTATACGGGTGGTGGCGATGGACGTGTTCCTCTTCCTGCCGTAGACATTACGCCCACAGTCAATAGCGACGTCGCTACGTTTAAAATATCGAAGCCAACCAGTAATGACTGGGATACTTTCTGGGATAATTTTTCCATTGCCAATATTACAGCATATCTGGGCGGCGATGAACAGACTGTTTCTGCCACTAATCTCAGTTTTGACGGTACGTACTATTATTATACGATAAAAGCAACCAAGACTAATCAGAGCAATACATATATTATCGTAGGCGGCAGCGTTAATGGCGTATCCGTAACTCCAACAACTTCCTCCAAAGTAACCGTGAGCAGGCCTGATCTGCCTGCCGTAGACATTACGCTCAGCCCCATGTCCAATTGCAGGTTCGTTAAGTTTAAAATCTCGAAGCCAGCCGGTAGTGAGTGGGATGATTGCTGGGGTGATTTCTCCGTTGCCAATATTACAGCATTTCTGGGAGGTAGTACTTATTCTTCCGGTACTCTCAGCTTTAGCAGTCCGGATTATTATTATACGATAACTGCAACCTCTACCAATCAGAGCAATACATATATTACCGTAAGCGGCAGCGTTAATGGCGTATCCGTAACTTCAAAAACTTCCTCCAAAGTAACCGTAGGCACAACCACCTTAACCCATTATCTTTCTATATACGGACGTGATTGCTTTGATGTTACTGATGAAAATACTGTGAATACGAGACTGGGCAGCAGCCATTCTTACGAATATGGCATCTCCTCCGGCCAACGTCCCGGTTATGGCAACATCAGCAATGTGGTTTGGAGTTATGCTACCACTCCAACCGGTACTGTAATAAGTTCTGCTACAAGCGGCAGCAAGGATACCAGCAAATTTACCCTCACGTATGACGAACGTGTCAACATTACGGTAGGAACCACCGTAACCATTACCGCCATAGTAACCATAACCGGCGCTAACGGATGTACGGGGCCTACTAATTATACGTTAAACAGGACGGTTACGTTTCGGGATGTAACCTGTTGTCCAGGTGTGATTATACCGGGTGGGGTTCATAGGAATCCTCCTTCTGGGGATGGAACATTTGGTGATGGTACCTCCTATACGTATGCACAGCTTATTGATTTAGGGGTCACTAGAGATACCGCCCATGATCTGTGCGTATATTATCGGCATAGGAATGACGGCTCTTTTCCAAAATGGAGTACGGCAAACAGTAGCTGTGCAAATTCCGATGTTAACGTTATTAATGCTGAGCATGCGTATCTGGGAGAGTGGCGATTGCCCACTATTGGTGAGTTGGGGTATCTGCAAGACGGTTCGCCCAAACATAATGCGCTTTCCAGTGCACAGGGCGCATATTCCGGTACTGGCAATATGGACTACCAAAGCACTGGCAAGCCCTATTGGAGCAGTAGTGCGCAGAAGAGCGGCTGGCGGTACCAGTGGAGTTTCTTTACAGGCACTTCCAGCCCCGTGGCCGATACTAATACTCAAAGATACACGCGGTGTGTGAAATCGTTATAATCTCATCCGTTCAAGACCAAACAAAAAGCCCCTTGCGGGGCTTTTTTGTTTTTAATGAAAAATGAATGATGAACAATGAAAAATATTCTCCGCTACCGCAGATTTGTAATCTGTGGTTTGTTCGGTAAGAACAATGAAAAGATATAGAATATGAGTCTCCACTACTCCTCGTCTCTGACGAGGAGTTATTGGTCGGTCGTTTATAAACGACTTACCATTTCCCCCTCGTTACAAACGAGGGGGAGAAAACGGATTGCTTTAACAAGCAAACCACAGATTACAAATCTGTGGGAGCGGGGAATAAGCGTAAACAAAAGATGTGTGAGAGGAAACTGATTTATCAACAGCCGACCACTTCGTTGGCAGTAACGTACCAGATATATCCTTTGACGGCAGGAAAGCCCATTTGCCGTATCAGGCGGACATATTCCGCGACCTGTTCACGGTGTGCAGCGTGCGGCGTGCCAAACTTATAGTCAATCACAATTGTCTCGTCCGGCGAGGTCATAACCCGGTCGGGACGCCGGACAAGTAACCGGTTTTCGGCGGTGCGCGTGAGAATTTGACACTCATTGAAGAGTTGATATTTACCCGAAAACCACGTTTCCACATGGGATGAGGTAATCATATCCGTCATTTGACAGCGGTATTTCTCCCTTGTATCACCGGCAATGACCCCCTGTCGCGCCAAAGCCTCGACAGCCTCCGGAATGTCGTTCAACGTGTTTATTGCGGCAAAAAGTGCGTGAAACACATTTCCCTGCTGAATATAATGCGCACGAAGGCTCTCCTGCTCGCCCTGCACAAACAGCTTCGCCTGATTTGAAGGCAAAAAGGCTGTCCCCTCGCGCTCCGGCATGGACATTGGGAAATGCACGGTAACAGAGTTCATCTGTCCGGACTTGAAGAAACCTGTCGCGCCGGCTTTTTTCTCCGTTTGGGAAGGCACGATTGTTCCCGTCCGAAAAACTTCTTCTCCGTTGGCATCCGGCAGTGCGGCATAAATCATATCCGCTATATGCAGATTTTTAGGCGCCTTAGCGGGCTGTTTTGCAAGAATCATCAAATTTTGTCCGGCACGGGTAAGAGCTACGTAAAGCACATTCAGGTTGTCCATCCACAACAGCGCCGTTTCCTGACGAAATTCGGCTTCAAAACAGGAATAAGCCATTTCCCTGCTGTAATCAATCGGCAATATGGCTAAATCGAACGGGGGGACGCTGGGCATACACCAGACCAGATTTTCGCGCATCGGCGAGGATTTGTCCGCCATTCCCCAGTCACAGAAAGGCACAATCACGGTATGAAACTGCAACCCCTTTGCCTTGTGAATGGTCATTGCACGAATGCCCGACGGGGCTGTGTCGGTTGCCACCGGCTGGAGCGAAAGCTCCTCGTCCCAATATTCCACAAAGGCGGTAATGTCCGACGGATGTTGCTGTAAATAGGCAGTCAAGCCATCCATAAAGGCATAGAGATAAGCCGCCTGTCCCGATACCCTTTGCAGTGAGAAGAGATGATAGAGTTCAATGACCAGTTCATAAAGAGGCATCACGGCAAGTCGCTGCAGGTCATGAAATCCTTCCGGCAGAAGTGCATCCATCGCCGTTGCGTGCATAGCGGGCATCTGTTCCGCTCCGGCGGCAAAAGTACGTTGCCAAAGCAGACAGACTTCAGCACGCGGCACGATATTGTCCGGCGCGGCAACAGCGCGTAACGCCGACACAATAATCTGCAATGCCACCGACGATGCCATTTGAAAGGCATCCGCCGAGACGACATCAAAATAGTGTGCCGCCGCCATTTCGGGATGGCTTTGCCTGCACGCTGCGAGCCTGTCGGCAATGGCACGCAACGAACTGTTTTTCCGGCATAGAATACACACATCCGCCGCCTGCACGCCGGCGGCATAAAGCTCTTTCAAGCGCTCTATAAGCGTTTCCATGACGGCATCGGCGTATGATATGCCGCTCTCTTTGTCCGCTTTACAAAAATCCACCGACACATACCCCGCCTCAAGGCTGTTTGCCGGCGTCTGCGCTACATCGGCGTAGGCTTTGCGAAACGGATTATTGCCATCCGTAACGCCATTGTGTTCCTCAAAAGCCCGTGCTAAAAGTTCCGACATCGTCGAGAAGAGGGTATTGTTGAACGTTACAACACGTTTGGCGCTACGATAATTGACGTTCAAAAAACGCTGCTCGAAGTGCGGCAGTTCCTGCTCAATGTTGTTTAAGATGCGCCAATCGCTATTTCGCCAGCGGTAAATGGACTGTTTGACATCGCCCACAAGGAGACTGAAATTGTTTGAAGCAATCATTTCGGCGAGCAGAGCGCGAAAGTTCTCCCATTGCAGGTGGGACGTGTCCTGAAACTCATCAATCATCACGTGCGCAATCTCGGCGTCGATTTTTTCATAGATAAATGCCGCGTCGCGCTGCCGGTCAATCATACGGTTGAGCAGCATGGCGGTGTGTGAGAGCATAAAGCGGTTGTTTTCGCGATTCTGGGTATCCAGCTCTTCGGAGATATACTCCAGTAGCGCCAGTTGATGAATGTTTTTCAGCAGCAGTTTTGCGGAGGTATATTCTGCCAGACGGTTATTCCGAAATGTCTCCGTCTCAATAAGCAGCGGTTGCAGGTGGGTTGTTACCACCGCAATAATCGCTTCGCGGTCGGGCTTGTTCTTTGCCACCCATGCCTGCGGGTCGTCTAAACATTTCTCCACAGTCAGGTTACGAATATCGGGCAAAAAGGCGCCTGCCTCAATTTTTTTGAAATAACTGACAATATGTCCCGCTTTGGCAACGCTGCCACCCGCAAACATGTTGCCGGAGATGCCATTTCCCTCTAATATCTGAAAGAAGCGTCCGGCAAAGCGTTTCATTTCCTCCTCAAATGTCCGTCTGATTCGGCGACATTGACGAATAGCGTCGCGGATTTGGTGAGGCTGTTCTGCGTTCTGCCGTCGAAACTCCGGCTCGTGTGCCTGAAAGGTTTCATTAAAGATATGCTGTCCGAAACGCTTCAAATCTTTGTCGATGCGCCAACTGTTGCCCAGAGCGAGTTTTTCTTTGAGATAGTCGGTAATCCATCCCAGCAGTTCGGCATCGGTATTGGAGCGTTCCAGCAAGGCAGTAACGGCGTCGTCAACGGCTTTCACGGTGTTCATTTCAATATTAAACCGCGACCCTTTGCCAAGTTCCCGCGCCAGATTGCGCAATACCTGCTGAAAAAAACTGTCGATGGTCGCCACGTGAAAGCGACTGTAATCGTGCAGGATGGCGCTCAAAGCGTGCCGCGCCCGCAGACTTGTCTCTTCATCGGAGAGTTTCTCGTCCGACTGTTCCCGCAGGGCGTGCATAAAACCCGCACTCTCCGGCAAACGCATTGCCAGACCATAGAGTTCGGCAATGATGCGGGCTTTCATCTCAGAAGTTGCGTCTTTGGTAAATGTAACGGCAAGGATATGACGGTGTGCTTGTCCCGCCGTTGCCGAAAGCAATTGCCGGATATACTGCACCGCTAAATTGTAGGTCTTGCCCGACCCCGCCGACGCTTTATATATTAAGAAATTTGACATAGATAAAACCGGCAGTAATCACTTCTTTACAGGAAACAGCACCGCCACTGTCAGGCTGAAGTTCCGGTTTGCCGAGCGTCTGAAACTGTTGGCGACCGTACTGGCAAACAGATTGCCCAAGCCAATGGTATAACGTCCCTCTAACTGGTAGATTCCGGCGCGTTTAGTATGGATTTCAATGCCCGTGCCGGCGCCAATGCCATAATCAAACCGCGATTTGACCGGCTCGGTATGTTGTGCCTGCGGCTCATTCGGAACAGGTGTACTGCTTTCGGAGAGGAGAATCCCAATGTTTGGTCCCAGATTCAAAAACCATCTGACACTCTTTTTCCCGATAAACAGGTGGGTCAGCAGAGGCAGTTGCAGGTAGTTGAATTGCCGCGAAAAGATGTAGCCGGAGTCCTGTTCGTGCCAGCCTCGCTGCATAAAGTTTGCTTCCATCTGAAACGCCAGATATTTTTCACCGCAGTAACGAAACATCACGCCTGCTTCTACTCCGGGCAGCCATCCGGTAGCCTCCACCGACGGAAAAAACGATACGGAAGAGAGCGTTGCTCCGGCACGTCCCCCAAAAACTGTTTCCGCGCCTGTGTTGTAATTGAGTTGTGCCTCCGTCGAGAGCGGCAAAAGTAACAGAAGGCAAAGGAAGTATATGTGTCTCATTGGCGTTTATTCGTAAAACACAGGTTGTTCAAACGATTGTCCGTTCCAGCGTATCAGACAGTAACTGCGATTGACATAAAGCCCTGTCGCACTTTCCTGAACAAAATTAAACCGCGATTGCAACATAGGGATATTCGGCTGCAGGCGCAGCGTAACGCTATTATCGGCTTTGTATATCCCCGAACAGAAATAATAGGTAATATCATAGCCAATCAGGTCGTAGAGAGGTTTACCCGTTCTGAGGCGGCGACCAAACCAGCGATGGTATGTTTGGCTGTAAGCCTCCGTTTCTCCCGAATAGAATAATGAATAATAACAGGCATCAGAGAAAACGGTCAGCAGGTCGCGCCACTCTTCAAATCCCCACACGGTACAGGCATTGAGCGCCAAATCTTTGATGCGCGGTATCACCGGCTGCACGTCAGCTTGCTCGTTTGAAGCTAAAATCAGAACCGTTTTCTTGTTTCCGATTAGCGTTTTAAGCGTATCTGCGTTGTCAGGTGTGATAAAAATATCGTGCACAGCCATTCGGTTGCTGTTTAATGTCTGTCGCAAGGCATTGGCAAACAGATTGCCTTTGCTGTCTGCCGCTCCGTTGAAACGGGCTATCACAAAGGTATGTTTGGCATAAAGTCTTGTCAGCTGTTCGGCAATGGTTGTAAACAACTCCTCAAAAGAAGGATTGAACTGGAACAGATGATGATGTTTGTCCCGTTTTTCTATATGCGAAGTAAAGGGCGTTACCGTATAAATCCCGTTTTGTCGCGCAAAATCGGATACTAACGACACCTGTTCGGGAAAGACGGGACCAATAATCAAATCGACAAGCATCTCCGGTTTCTTTAATAGTGTATCAAGCGCTGTTGTGGATCTGCCGACATCATAGACGTGTAGCTCTATGGACACACCGTTTTTCTTTATCCTCTCAAGAGCAATCAATACGCCTTTGTAAAATTCGATAAACCTGTCGCCACTGCCGTCCAGATTGGCAATATCGGACATGAATGCCATAAGAACAGCGACTTTAAGATGCGGTTTATTGGCTAATGGAGTAACAAAATTGTCGTAAACGGCTGCATTGGTCGTACTCGTTAGCCGCAGGGGAACTTGAAGAATGTCGCCGGCTTTAATGGTCTCTTTTATCTCTTTGTTAATGGATAACAGCTCACTGATGGACAAGCCATACATTTTACTGATGCTGTAAAGCGTTTCGTGGTCGCTCACTATATGAACGGTTGTCTGAAACGGTATGCCGGATTGAGGCTCAGGAGGCGAAACGGATTGTGCAGGTATAACAAGAATATCGCCTGTTTTGATACCCTTTGCGGATTGCGGATTGGCTTCCGTAAGCGTTGCCACATCCAGCTCATACCGGCGACTGATGCCATACAGCGTTTCGCCCTGTTTCACAACATGCCTGATGCCGGATTGGTTTACACCCGTTTCATTCGGCTGACCGGTAACGCTCTTGCCTGACGGTGCAACAGCGGGCGCCGGCTCTTCTCCGGCAACAGGAATGTGTAGCACATCGCCTTTGTTGACGCCGTTAGCAACATTCGGATTTGCCTCGACCAACTCATTTATGGAGATATGATACTTCTTACTGATGCTGTAAAGCGTTTCCCGCGCACGAACTTCATGGGTAACTGTTTTTTTTTTCGCTGTCGTTTGAGGCGTTACCTGTTTGGGATTGGCAACAGGAATTTTTAGCAGTTGTCCGACTTGAATTTTCTCGGAACTTAATGCATTGAACGCGATAATAGCTTCTACAGAAACGCCGTATATTTTTGATATGGCATAAAGCGTCTGTTGCGCCACTACCGTATGTTCGGTATAATTGGCAGAGGTAATATCCGGTTGTAGAGCCGTGACTGAGGTAACGGCAACGGGAATTAAAAGTGTTTGTCCGACTTTCAGACCCTCCCGCAAATGCGGATTACTCTCGTGCAACTGTGCCTGCGAGACGCCAAACTTGCGTCCAACCGCAAAAAGTCCTTCACCTGCTTCAACGGTGTAAACATAATAATTGATGCCCCCGATATTTTTAGTTGGACAGGATTGAGCCGTTGCCACTGCGCTTAGCAGAAGCAGAGAGAGAGCGAGTAACAGCTTATTCATTGCGTTCAGTAATCAAATTGAAAGATAGAACGGCATACCGGCAAGCAGTGGTTTTCCATCGTGCCGTCTGCCCGTGTGAGACGTTTGCCTCAATGGTACAAAAGTAGTGTTTTTCGGTTAAGAAACAGTTTAACCGGTTAATTCTTTTTTTGAGGCGCTATAAAGTGAATAACGAATAGTGAATAATTTTTTTTTAGAGTTTAGAGTGTAGTTATTAGAGTGTAGAGTGTAGTTTTTTGCCCGTTAGGGCATAAATATCAAAGGCAAAACAGAACACAGATGACACAGATTTAACAGATAAACGCCAGATTTCTATCCGTGTAAATCCGTGTAATCCGTGGCTAAATTATTTTTTTTCTGACAACTGACAACTGTGTCACTGCCTGAATTGAAAATCGGCGAAGCCAAAGGCAGGACTTTTTATCGTTTCCTAAATGCACAACGGGTATTATTCACTATTCGTTATTCACTATATTATAGCGCCTCAAAAAAAGAATTAACCTATAGAATCGGCTATTTTTTTTCTGCACAATAAAAAAACGGCAGGAAATAACGCATTAAAACTTTATAAATTAATGAATATCAATAAAATGCAATATTGTAATTCGGGCAAAATGATGAATTTATTGCATATAGATAGCTGATTGCTAATTAGTTGTAAAAGATTAATACATTTCCAGAAAAAAAATGGTTGGATTTATCGGATTGAGAATAAAAATAGTTACCTTTGCAGGCACAAATTTATCATGGTTCCTTGGCCGAGTGGCTTAGGCGTCGGTCTGCAAAACCGGTTACGGCGGTTCGAATCCGCCAGGAACCTCGCTAAAAACCCCGTGCAGCAACTTTTGATTGCTGCACGGGGTGTTTGTTGTTAGAAGAACTTCGCGCTGCTAACTGTTAAACGAATGAAAAATATTGTTTTCGGTCTTTTATTTCTCTGTGTCTCTCTGTGTGTTCTCTGTGTGTTCTCTGTGTAACTCTGTGCAATAAGAAACTTGGCTACGCTGAATGTTGCAATAAATTTATTCGTTATTCACTATATAACTACACTCTAATAACTAATAACCGCTCCTCTCAAAAACAAAACAAAAGCCCCCTTTCGAGAGCTTTCATAATAAATCAGTTACTACATATTCATACCGCCATCGCAAAGCAACGTCTGTCCGGTAAGATAACTCGACATATCGGAGGCGAGGAACAGGGCAACATCCGCTACATCGTCCGGCGTACCGCCACGACGCAATGGAATTTTCTCCGCCCATGCCGCTTTAACGTCGTCGGGTAAAATGCTGGTCATCTCGGTAAGGATAAAACCCGGTGCGATAGCATTATGCCGGATACCGCGTACTCCCATTTCTCTGGCAGCTGACTTGGTGAACCCGATAATGCCTGCCTTCGATGCAGCATAATTGCACTGATTGGCATTGCCCGACACACCAACCACCGAACTTAAATTTATCACACTGCCACACGCCTGACGCCACATAACGGGCTGAACAGCCTTTGTGAAATTAAATACCGACTTGAGATTCACCGTTATAACAGCATCCCATTGTTCCTCTGTCATACGTTTGAGTGCGCCATCTTTGGTGATGCCGGCATTATTTACCAGAATGTCAATTCTGCCGAAGTCGGCAACAATTTCATCCACCACACGGAGAGTATCCGCGTGATTTGCGGCATTTGCGGCATAGCCTTTGGCTTTAATACCAAGTGCGACAAGCGCCGCTTCGGTGTCTGACATCGCTTCGTTACGAACAATATCGGTGAATGCTATCGCTGCACCCTGTGCAGCAAATTTCAGTGCGATAGCTTTACCTATGCCTCGCGCTGCGCCGGTAATGACGGCGACTTTTCCTTCTAAAAGTTTCATATTTCAAAAAAATCAATTAAACAATAGTCAAATTATTTCTATTACTGATAAAGTAAAAAAATACAGGGACGTTTATGTACGTCCGGTAAATGTTCTCGCCACTGAGCAATGGTTTTTGTCTGCAAAAACTGACTGTCGGCAGTGAGGTCGGCAGCGATGCACAATTTTGTAGCCGGTTGAAGCGTACGCAGCATATCTTCTATCAAAACACGGTTGCGATAGGGCGTTTCGATGAATATCTGCGTCTGTTGCTCGGAGCTGATGCGTTTTTCAAGCTGTTTCAGTCGCGATGTGCGGGCTTGACGGTCGATTGGCAAATAGCCTTCAAAGGCAAACCGTTGTCCGTTGAACCCGCTACCCATCAGAGCCAGCAGGATGCTCGACGGCCCCACTAACGGCGCTACCCTGATGCCGCATGCCTGCGCCATTGAAACTATCTCCGCACCCGGGTCTGCCACCGCCGGACAACCGGCTTCCGAGAGAATACCCACATCATAACCGTCGTGAAGCGGCTGCAGGAAAACGGACTTTTCTTCGGCAGGCGTATGTGTGTTCAACTCGAAAAAGGTGAGCGTATCTATCTCCGTTTCCGGATTCATCAGCTTCAGAAACCGACGCGCCGTCCGAATATTCTCCACCACAAAAAAACGGATGCCGGAAACAATAGCGCTATTGCCCGAAGGCATCACACGTTCCGGCGGCGCGTCGGACAGAGTTGTCGGTATCAAATAGAGTATTCCTTTCATGAGGCAAACAGACATTAAACAGAACTTTATGCCCGACCTTTCGGAAGTCAAACATAAGGGGGCTTCTAAAAATTAGATTTTTCAAGGCTTGCCATTGAGGTAAAAGCGGAGTTTACTGACGTAAATGAGCATTTTACCGAAAGAGCGTAACGCAGAAAAAGCAATTTTTAGAAGTTCCCATAAAGTTCCGAATAAGTAATAAATGGCGTGGTTAATGTGCCTCACTTATGTTTGGCAACTCCAAACCGAGTTTCTTTTTCTTGTCAACGGCTTTAAGCACGAAGCCCAGAATCAGCGCCGCAACGCCAAGCAGTGCCAGCATCAACAGCGGATTGGTGTAGTTGTAGGATGTTGCCGCAACTTCGGGAGTCATTGAGCCGTCTTTTAACGCCGAGACAATTTCAGGGTTTGATGCGTCTAAAATTTTGCCAATCAGCAACGGGAACAGCCACAAGCCGATATTCTGTATCCAGAAGATAAGGGCATAAGCCGAGCCGATTACCTTGCTGTCAACCAATTTCGGAACAGAAGGCCACAGAGACGCGGGGACTAACGAGAACGAAGAGCCAAGCACCAGAATGGTCAGATAGGCAATGACCACTCCGCCAATGGGACTTCCCTTGAACATCGGCAGCACAAAGGCGAATGTCAGATGACAGACAATCAGTAGAATTGAACCAATCATCAGCATAGACGCTGCCTTGCCTTTGGTGTCAACATATTTTCCGAGTATGGGCGTAATGCCAACGGCTAACAACGGGAAGACGGCAAAGATTGTTTCTGCCGACTGACGCATATATCCCATAAAACAGAATGTTATTAATGACAAAACGGAAACCGCCAGCAATGTTATTTTCAGTTTTTTCTTACTGAAATTGCTTGCAAAAGCAGCAGCGGCAACAACCAGCATTATGATATACTGTATGATAATCACAGAATTGGACGCCCAGAAACTCGCTTTGTCAGGCGCAGTGAAAGTCAGATTGCACTGTAACATATTGACGGCGTATTTCTGGAACGGAAAGATTGCCGAATAATAAAGCACGCAAAGCAGGGCAACTAACCAGAATCCGCTGCTTGAAAGGATTTTCCCCAAATCTCTTATTTTGAACGGGTCGTCCTTCTCTTCCGCTTCGCCTGTTTGAGCGTCTAATTTTTTATCCATAAAGAAATAAACGATAAACATTATCAGCGCAATCATCAGCAGAATCACGCCGAAGGCAACCGAATGGGAGACACTTGCTCCGTCAAAGATGTCTGCTCGGGCAATAAAGGGTGAAAAAATCATACAGGTAGCAACGCCCAGACGCGCCAAAGCCATTTCGGAACCCATTGCTAAAGCCATTTCTCTGCCCTTGAACCATTTCACGATACCGCGCGAAACGGTGATACCAGCCATTTCTACGCCGCATCCGAAGACCATAAAACCGACGGAGGCTAACTTGGCTGACGCAGGCATTTCTCTGTAAAAGGGCGAAATCCCAAGTTCATCGAATCCCGGAATATAGTTCAGATTGTTTGTAAACCATATCTCCAAATCTGACCCCTGAAATGCTTCCGAGACCGCATACCATTTAACCAAAGCGCCTGCTAACATAACCAGACCCGACAAAACGGCTGTGAAACGCACGCCCATCTTGTCTAAAATAATGCCTGCAAAAATCAGGAAAAAGATAAATACGTTCAAAAACGTTTCCGACCCCTGCATCGTGCCAAACGCCGTTGAATCCCAGCCGCGAGTGGATTGCATTAAGTCTTTAACAGGGGAAAGTATATCCATAAAGATATACGAACAAAACATGGCGAACGCCAGCAAAAGCAGAGCTGTCCAGCGTGCTGCGGCGGAATCGCGAAGCAAGGTTACTGTTTTCTGTGTCATAAAATAGTTTGTTTTAAGATTTGATTAATTTCTGTGTCATAAGAAAAACGTCGCAAAGGTACACCTTTTTTTAGTTTTTAGTTATTAGAGTGTAGTTTTTAGTGACATAACGAATAGTGAATAGTGAATAGTGAATAGTGACATAATGAAAGATGCTGCGCTATTAGCCGTTTACGGCTTCAATATCAATAGAAAAAACGGCTTTAAAACAAGCGTTTTTGTCCGTTAGGACATATACTTTTATGGTGAATAACGAATAGTGAATAATGTGCGCTATTAGCCGGTTACGACTTCAATATCAATAGAAAAACCAGAACACAGATGACACAGATTTAACAGATAAACACATGATTTCTATCCGTGTAAATCGTGTCTAATCTGCGTTATCAGTGTTCAAAAATAAAAAATAGAACACAGATGACACGAAACAACCCTCCTGACTTCGTCACTGGGACACCCGATTCCAGAAATCCATATCAAATAGGGGGGCGATGCGCCGATGCGCCGGCGTTAAGAGCAGCGTTTGGGTCATAGTACTGTCGTTATGAGGCT
>JAISXJ010000152.1 GCA_031270565.1 Prevotellaceae bacterium | reverse complement strand
TGGGCGCCTATCTGGGCGGCACCTGTAACGAGACAAACCGCTCTGCCGAAGTTTGTGCGCACATCGCTATGGCAACACAGCCGGTGCAGTATCTGGCAAAACCCGGTATGGGCGTCGATGAGGGTTATATGATTGTTTACAACGAAATGGAGCGTATTCTGGCTCTGAAAAATAAACTGTAATTGAATTATGGAAGAGATACGTATCCTTTCCCCGACAGCCATTTTAGGTTATGGCTTTCCCGTTGAATCTTTTGAAGAGGGAATGAAACGGCGTCCGCACGTCATTGCTGTGGATGCCGGCTCAACAGACCCGGGTCCCTATTATCTGGGCGCCGGCAAATCGTTCACCGACTACAACTCCGTGAAACGCGATCTGGAAATTATGATACCCGCCGCCATCGAAGCAGGTATTCCCGTGATTATCGGAACAGGCGGCGGCAGCGGCGCACGTCCGCACGTCGATTTCTGCGAAAAGATTATCCGCAGTATTGCCAAAGAAAATGCCTTAACATTCAAGCTGGCAATCATCTATTCGGATATGGATAAGACTGTGGTCAGGCAGAAATTGGCAAAGGGAGAGATTACGCCGATTCATCCCGTGCCGGAACTGACGGAAGCCGACATAGAGAATGCCGTGCACATCGTGGCGCAACTCGGCGAAGAGCCGTATATTCAGGCTTTGGAAGCCGGCGCCGACGTCATTCTGGCGGGGCGTTCATACGACCCTTCCGTGTTTGCTGCTTTGGCAATCAAGGAAGGCTTTGACAAGGGGCTGGCGATTCATCTGGGGAAAATTCTCGAATGTGCCTCCATCGCCGCCACGCCGGGTAGCGGCAGCGATTGCATGTTTGGCTATCTGCACAAAGACGATTTTGTGCTTGAGCCGCTCTCGCCCCTGCGCAAATGCACGACGCTGTCGGTGGCGGCGCATACGCTCTACGAAAAAACCAATCCATATATCCTGCCGGGACCCGGTGGCGCAATAGACTTGCATCAGTCGGTGTTTACGCAGATTGATGATAACAAGGTGAAAGTTTGCGGAAGCCGCTTTGTGCCAACGGAAGATTATTTCGTGAAACTGGAAGGCGTGAAACGGAAAGGTTATCGTACGGTATCTATTGCGGCGGCAAAAGACCCTGTTATGATTGAAAAGATTGATGCGATTGTGGAAAATGTGCGTGCCAGGGTTGTCAATAATTTTAAACTCTACGGCATCACCGATTTCTTTCTGGACTTTAAAATCTATGGAAAAAACGGCGTAATGGGCATGTTCCCCAACTCGGAAACGCGCACAGCTCACGAACTTTGCATCATCATTGAAGCTGTTGCCGACAGTCAGGATCAGGCTGACACCATTTGCGGCTTTGCACGCAGTACCATGCTGCATTACGGTTACGAAGGGCGTATCTCTACGGCGGGAAATCTGGCATTTCCTTTTTCGCCATCCGATTTTAAGGTGGGAGAAGTCTATGAATTTTGCATCTATCATCTGATGAAAGTGGAAGACCCAAAACAGTATTTCCCAATTACGTATTCACAATTTACAAACGGTAATTAATCCAAGTAATAAACGACTATGCAATACCATTTAAGAGATATAGCCTCCGTTATTCGGAGTAAAAATTCCGGTCCCTACGAGTTGACATTCGACGTTATTTTTGCCGAAAGCGGGATGTACGAAAAGGTGAAAGCGGCAAACATATTCAACGAAAAAATGTTTGCATCACTTTATCAGATTCCTGTGGAACACATCATAAAGATTGTCCATTTTGACCCTGCAAAGGCGGTCAAGGTAACAATTGTGCGTCCAATTCCTTCGGGAGCGCTGGGCGAAACGGATGTGTATGGCGCACAGCAGCACGCTCCGTTGATGAATCTGAGTTTCTCCCTTTAATCACAGGAACGGCTTATGCGCAATTTGATGCAGGAATATATGGTGTTTTCCCAGTATTTCGCCCCCAGAGGACGCGAGAGGCTGCTCTATCTGGGCGAGGGAATAGCACAGCGGCATCTGCATTACGGCGACAGGCTGATTGGCATCATCGGGGACGCCGGGTCGGGGAAGTCATCTCTCATCAGAGGGATGTTTCCCGGACTGGAGCTTTCCAATGATGATGACACCATTAACCCCCGTAAAATTATGCAGGTGCGCGAACTTTTTGAGGACGTCCCCACTGCTACGACTTACCATATTGACATGCGGTTTCAACTGGCTTTTACGCAAATGCACGAAATTGTTGATTTCGTTACAAACGCTCTGGCAAATCAGAGGCGGGTCGTTGTGGAACATTTTAACCTGCTCTGTCCGTTGCTTGGGCGTAATGCCGATATTCTGATAGGTATCGGCGAAGAGATTATCGTTACGCGCCCCAGCATCTTCGGTCCCCAGCCGGACGCCATCTACAACATCGTACACGCATCGCTCAAATACCGTAAAATAGCTCACTCCATTGAGGACATCACCATTTTGATACTTAACTCCGAACTGAATATTGGCGATGAATTTTATTACAGTGCCGATATGCGTAACGGTTTTGTATTGAAGTTCGTCAAGCCTGTTGAGATAGATTTTCACCAGCTTGAACGGCGCATCAGGGAGATGGTTGCGCAGAATTTGCCAATCAGTTATGTTGATGAAGAACATATTGCCATTGGGGACACCTGTGTTTACTGTGCGGGGCCGCGTCTGCACGTACGCAATACGTCTGAGATAGGCGCTTTTTCTTTCATCAAACAGTTTGTTTATGACCCGAAAACAAACACTCACTGTCTGATTGGTGTTCTCAGCGACGACGATTCCGAAGAGCAGATTCATCACTCCAATATGGCAAACTTTATCCAGAGAATGGAATAACGGAAAAGAAAAAGTTTACAGCACAACAAAAGCCTCTCTGCCCTACTCTACCCTGCCTGTTCGGCGCAACGTTGCAAATTTGTCCCGTCGGGACGTCATTATGCACTAAACATTATTCATGTTATTTACGCGCGGATAGCGGAATGAAAGCCAGAGGTCAATCAATGCGCACAGCAGAAGCGGCGCTATCCACGCATCGTGAGCTGTCCACATCAGGTAGATTGTTCCCAACTGACACAGGACAGAGAAGAACTGCTGATTGTTCAACCGGCGTATTCTGCGGTCAGCGCTCTGCGGCAACAGTAACAGGCGAAAGAAAGAACATAATACAGCTCCCACAGCATACACCAGAATACTGTAATACCAGCCCAGCCGGAACAGATGAAACCATTCGCCACCATACAATAATGCGCCGACGATTGCCAGAGCATAGCCGGCATAAAAGAGCAGAAGCCGCGTTTTTTTATCTTTAAACATACCGAAGTGAAATTAAAATATGAAACAATTTATTGCGTAGCGAACAAATCCGACCGCTTTTGACGACCATAACTGCGATAGTTATCGTAAGGAATATCAATATCCGGCTCAATGAGAGCGCCGCCGACGGGCAAACGAAAAGCCAGATATTTTATGGGGATGCCTCGCGCCAGCCATTGCTGTTCGTAGTAGGTTTTTATCTGCAAAACAGGCTCTTGGGCAAGAGGCGAATCGTAGAGATTGTCGGTACAGGCAGATACAGGCAAGCCATTCACACGCGCCAGCTCACAGGTATAGGCAAACAGAAATCCGCTGTCGGTTTTGAGGTGAATGATGCCATCCGGCACAAGTATTCGTCGATATTGAGACAGAAACAGGGTAGATGTAAGTCGTTTGCGACACTTTTTCATTTGCGGGTCGGGGAAAGTTATCCACAGTTCGCTGATTTCATCCGGCGCAAAAAAGGCGTGTAATGCCTGAATGTCGGTGCGCAGAAACGCTACATTCGTCAGCCCATCCTCTTTAGCCTGTTTTGCCCCCGTCCACAGACGGGCGCCCTTGATGTCAATGCCGATAAAATTCTTTTCCGGAAACTGTCGCGCCTGTTCAATGGTATATTCGCCGCGTCCGCATCCTAATTCAATCGTAACGGGAGCATCATTGCCGAAGAAACCGGTGTGCCATTTGCCGCGCAGGGGAAACTGCTCGCCTGCCAGAATGTTCGACACAGACATTTGAAAGACGTGTTCAAAACGGTCTATCTCGGCAAATTTCTTAAGTTTGTTTTTACTCATCGGGCTATGCGGTTATTCCGACTTGACAATGATTTGCAGTCCTGCGTCGGAGATGCCGTCAAGCATTTCGTAACGCATACCGTGCGCGATGGTGAAACGGTATGCACCTGCCCGATGAAAACGGACGCTGTCCCGATAGAGAAAACAGTTGTCAAAGAACGACCGGACGCCCGTCCCGCGCCAGTTTCCGTAATCATCAGCAAGAAAGACATTCACCGTATCACGTTCTGAAGGTTCGTTGTCGCAGCTTTGCGAGAAAAAAAGCCAGAGATTCTGATATGCGTACTCGTCGGTGTTTCTTATCAGCAAATCAATTTCATAAAGCGGCAACGTGTCGGCAATCTCAACGGTAAAAACCAGAACGCTGTCTTTGTGCCATTGCGACAGAGGAATGGTGCGGTATTTACAGAACAGTGTGTCATCTTCGGAACATCCCGTAAGGAGCGATAAAATGACGGTACATACTATGAGGATATGTTTCATATATTTCTGTGTTTATGTTGACAGCATTGCAGGCTCACCGTTTATTTTTATTATTTTGCCGGTGCCTCCGACGGTTATTAGAATGACGGAAGAGTGGATTGTTGTTGTTTGCTGGCGGCGTATCATTTTCCTGCGGCTTTATTAGACGAAACTCCGATATGGTGGAAGCATCTGCGGTAGCAGCCTTTGGCAGGGAAACGTCGGGCTTTTTGAACGCCTTTTTATTGCGTTTTTGCCTGTCGAAGCGCGTAAGACTGTCCTGCCCTACCCCACTCTGAAAATTTGCAGAACGTTCATCCTGAGAAACGGTGAGAGCAGTGGAAGCCGGTTGGCCTTGCAGAGTGTCGGGCTTTATCCCACGCTCGTTGAGGGCGATAATCTCTTTGACACGCCCCACCGACAGCACAACCGGATTTGCCTGACTGTTTGACAGAGGCACATACGCCATCGTCGCTTTAAAAACATCGGTTTTGAAGTGGCTATAGACGCCGTCTTTAGTTTCGAGCTGCATCTCGCGCGACGGAAAATCCTTGATAGCATCCATATAGGTCGATGTTTCGAAATTGATGCAGCATTTGATTTTGGCACACTGTCCCGCCAATTTTAACGGATTGGTTGAAATATCCTGACAGCGTGCTGCCGTGGTTGCCACCGATACGAAATTACCCATCCATTTGGCACAGCACAACTCTCTGCCACAGGGACCGATGCCGCCAATACGACCCGCCTCCTGTCGGGCGCCAATCTGTTTCATCTCAATGCGTACACGAAACTCTTCAGCAAAAACCTTGATAAGCTGTCGAAAATCCACACGACCATCGGCAATGTAATAGAAAATAGCCTTACTGCCGTCGCCCTGATATTCTACATCTCCTATCTTCATCTCCAGATGAAGGTCTTGTGCAATCTGTCTGGCACGTATCATTGTGGGCTGTTCTTTGGCCTTTGACTCTTCTGATTTGTCAAGGTCGGCTTGCCGCGCCTTGCGGAAGATCCGTTTGACTTCGTAACGATCTATCCGGATATTGTTCTTTTTTATCTGTGCCAGCACCAGACGTCCGGTGAGCGTTACCTCGCCAATATCGTGTCCGGGCGCCGCATCCACTGCCACCTTTTCGCCTTTCTCAAGTGGCAGTTTATAATTGTTCAGATAGTAGCCTTTGCGCGTATTCTTAAACTGCACCTCGACCATATCTGTTTCAAGCTGTGTTTCCGGCAAATCTGCCAACCAGTTCACCACTGACAGTTTTTGAAGTGTATTGCCTTTGAATCCGGCAACGGTTGGATTACTTTCGCCATTATTGAGCGTATATTTCATTATTTGGTGTTTGCTTTTATAAGGTAATTAATCTGTAAAATTAAATCGAAAAACAGGATACGTCCATTAGCATTTTGTCCAATATGCACCTCTGCCAACGCCAGAGCATCCATAAGGGCGCGCACATTGCCTTCGTGTATGAACGGCGCAAATTTCTCCGAAAAATCTTTCTCCTGACTGTTTTGAGTAACCAGATTCGGCTGTTTGATGCGCAGTATAAAATTATCCCGTAACGCCTGTTGTGCCAAAGAGAGAAACTGTATCTGTCCCGAACGACCGAATGTTTGCATGGTATCCACCCACGCGCGTATCTCGCCAATGTCGCGTGTCCAGGCTAACCGCATCATGCTTACAAACTGCTCAAAATACCTGCCGGTATCCTCAAGTCTGTCCACTGCCACAAGCAAATCCGACCAGCTGCCGCCAGCCTGACTCACTAATCTCGCCTGTTCGGAGGCGTCGCAGTCGGGATAATATTTGGAAACGGCTAACGCCATAGAATCCGTATCTATCGGCGGAAAACGCAACTGCTGTGTACGGGAAACGATGGTCGGAAGCAACGTTTCCGGAGCATCGGATACTAAAAGAAATACCGTTTGTCCCAATGGCTCTTCGAGTATTTTCAAGAGTTTGTTGGCACATTCTTCGTTCATCTTTTCGGGACACCAGATGATAATAATCTTATAGGGTGCTTCATAGACTTTGAGATTGAGTTTGCGGAGAATCTCGGCGCTTTCACTGGTATAAATCATCATTTGCTTGTCGCCGGAGACAATATTTTGCCATTGTGCGGGCGTCAGATAGGGATTTGCAAGCACCGCTTCTCGAAACTGTCCGACAAATTCATCACATACAGTTGTTTTATTTTTATCCTTTTTTATTATCGGGAAAACAAAATGCAGGTCGGGATGTGCTAATGCTGCAAATTTCACACACGACGGACAAACGCCACAGGCATCATCCGGCAACGGATGTTCGCAACAGAGGTAACGGGCAAAAGCCAGCGCCATCGGCAATTTACCGACGCCTCTTTTGCCCAAAAAGAGTTGTGCGTGCGCCACACGTCCCTCTGAAGCGGCATGCAGTAGCCGATTCTTTATTATTTGCTGTCCAATAATATCTGAGAAAAACATATAATCTTTTTTGAGTATTGCGGACAAAGGTACTATTTTTTGAATTATGAAATGCCTCCGGCGTCGATTACCTTATATCCTTGTCCACTTCGTCATGCCCGCGTAAGCCAAATAACAGAGACAGGAGAGAGGTTTGGAGGCTAAAAAAATAACCACTGCCTTCACAGGTAATGGTTATCCTTTAATTAAATAATAATTAAAATTTATCATGAAAACTCCGAATGGAGATACCTCCTTTCGGATGGGGTTTATTGAATAATCACATGCGCAGGATACTCCCAAACTTTCGGGGGACTTCCCCGAAAATTCCGGAAGGTTGCCGTTATATATGTATATGACGAAAAGACGCAAAAAGACTTCGCGCTGATAACCAGTAATCTAAAAGTTTTTAATAAATGATAAACCCTTGAATACAAGGAGTTAAGCTGAATGCGGGGGGGGGCTTTTGTAACGAGCTTACTTTTAGCCGATTGAACCGTCTAAATTGAAAAAGTGGTATGGATAAAAACCCTAAAACAAGCATAATTATTTATTCATTTTTAATGTAAATATCGGGTGCAAAGATAATACTTTTTTTAGTTTTTAGTAACGCCGCGCAATTGCGCGTCTTAGAGCCAAGAGCCAAGAGTTTTCAGTGAATAATGAATAATCATTATCCTGACATCCTGTTAATCCTGTAGAAAAATAAAAATTAGATGTCTCCACGCGGTCGCTCCGCTCTCTTGGTCAACATGACGGGATTGCCAAAGGGAAAAAGGAAGGGAACAGACACCCGCGTCATGCCCGTGCAGGCGGGCATTTCCCGCAAGAAACGCAAAATATTTTTTATTATTCATTTGAAAAAAAGTATTACCTTTGTCGCTATTATTTATTACCAATAAAACTGACCCAAAAGATGTCTATACAGAGAATTATTTTTTTAGCATTTTTTCCGTTTAGACGGTTCATTCGGCTACCAGCAAGCTCGTTACAAAAACCCCCCCCCGAAATCGCGTAAACCACTTATATTCAGGGACTTATAATTCATTAAGAATTTTTGAGGTTACACTTAACAGCGCGAAGTTTCTTTGCGTTTCCTCGCCATATATATCTATAACGGCAATCTTCCGGAATTTTCGGACGTGTTGCCGTTGTTTTTTATATGATTATTTCCTTTCTGTGTCCACGAGTCATAGATTCAAAATTATAAATCAGATATTTAATACGGTATCCTGATTTTTCTCTCCAGCATTACCATTGGTAGAGAGAGCTATTATGGGAAGCTGATGAAGTTAATAATAAAAACAATCAAAAAACTCTCACACAGTGAAAGCCTCCGCGAGGAGGCTTTCATTTTATTGCACCATAAATTTATTTTCGGACAGATACTTACTTCAACAGGTTGCTGTAGAGATACCGTTTGATGCTCTTTTTAGGGGTCTTTGCAAATTCGTTGGGATAGAGTTGCACACCAATCACCTGTTCATAGGAAGCTACCATTTCGTTGAGAGTCTTGCGGTTGTTTTCCATAATGATAGACAGTTCGGCGTGAGAAATTTGCGCTTCATCCACAGCGGCATAGTCAGGATAAACAAATGCCACCAGTTTTTTATGACTGTTTTCAATAATCAGACTTTCCTGTACAAAAGGCATATTATTCAACTTGGCTTCTATCTCTTCGGGATAGATATTTTGCCCGCTTGCGCTCAGCAACATACTTTTGCAACGTCCGCGAATAAAGAGGTTGCCGTTGGCATCAACTGTTCCCACGTCTCCGGTACGCATCCAGCCGTCTTCAGAGAGGACTGCCCGCGTGGCTTCTTCGTTTTTATAATAGCCTGCCATCACGTGTTCACCTCTAACAAGAATTTCACCGTCAATGGTTTGCGGGTCTTTTGAATCAATGGTTACCTCCATACCGGGCAATATTTTTCCGACGGAAAAAGAGATAAATTGATAATGGGGCGTGTAACAAATCAACGGCGCACACTCCGTCATACCATAACCGACAGTAAATTTAAAGCCGATACGGGTAAAAAAGGCTTCCACTTCGGGGTTAAGCGGCGCCCCGCCAATGATGACTTCCTTAAATGCGCCGCCGAATGCATCCGTTAATTTGCGACGAATAGTTCCAAGCACCGTATTTTCAATGATAGGAATATTGAGCGCCACACGCATCGTGCGACTGTTGAGCATTGGCTGTATCTGGTTGCGATAGACCTTCTCAATGATAAGCGGAACGGTGAAAATGGCGCTTGGACGTATCTCAGCAAAGGCTTTAAGCAGAACTTTCGGTGCGGGGATTTTGCCCAGATAAGTCGTGTGTGCGCCGTTGCAGAATGAAGTCAGGAAATCGAATGCACAGCCGTAGGCGTGAGCTAACGGCAGAAAAGCCAAAGCGCGGTCGCCCCGTTCAAGCAGATGGGTTTTGAACCCGAAAATAACGTTCCCTGCAAGATTATTACCTGTGAGCATCACACCTTTACTGAATCCTGTTGTACCGGATGTATAGTTGATGCTGACCACTTCGCTATTGGGAACGCTTGTAAAATGAACGTTCGCAGCGGAAAAGCCTTTTGGATAACGTTTGTCAAAATCGGCAAACGTCATTTCGGATAATGACTGAATCGGCTCATCGCCTTTTCGGTAAATACAGCGCAGATCGTTGAGCGAAAAAGCAGCGTGCAGGGCGCTCATTTTATCTTCATCAACCGCCTCCCAAAGATGATCGCTGATGAAAAGCAATGTTGATTCCGAATGATTGACAATATGTTGAATATCATTTGTGTTGAAATCCTGCAGGATAGGAACAATTACGCAGCCATAGGTAACTGTGGCAATGTAAACAATGCACCAGTGGCAGCCATTTTTGCCGGTGAGCGACACTTTACTGCCACGTTTCAGTCCGATTCTTTCAAAGAGAAGATGCAGACGGGCGATTTCTTTGCCGACATCTCCATAAGTCATGGTACGTTTCTCATCGTAATCGGTCATTGCTGGCAAACGCCAGTTAGCCTTGATACTTTGTTCAAAAAGAGAGATGAAATTTTCAGTGATCATAGTGTAAAAATAAACTTCGCAAAGGTAGCTTTTTTTGTGGTAAACAGGGCAAGGGTGGCTGGTATTCCAAAAAATTATTATTACTTTTGCATCCAGATAGATAACAGATGATGAACAAGCAAATTTTCGACAATATCCGCCGTCTCAAACGCGAACTTATTCCCAACGAGCGTTTGATTCTCTTCGGTTCGCAGGCGCGAGGCGACGCTCGCCCCGATTCGGACTGGGATTTGCTGCTATTGTTGAATAAAGATAAGAAAGAATTTGAAGATGAGGATATTTATGGTTATCCATTTGCAGAAATGGGATTGAAATATGGAACATACATCAGTGTAAAAATATATACGGAAAATGATTGGAAAAAACGGAGTATTACTCCTTTCTATAAAAATGTTATGAATGAAGGTGTAATTATTAAATAAACGTCTTATGGGATTATCCGCCATCTCAAACGCGAACTTATCCCCAACGAATAGAAAAGACAGCAAACTGAGGCTTGCTGTCTTTTCTGTTCTGAGCAGTTTATTGTCTTTACAACTGCGGACCGGAGGCAATGAGCGCTTTGGCGTCGTCATTGTCGCAGTACTGTTTAAAATTCTCAATGTACATACCTGCCAACTTTTTGGCTTTCACCTCCCACTCCGAAACGTTGGCATACGTATCGCGCGGGTCGAGAATTCCTTCCGATACATTATTCAGTTTCGTGGGAACGATCAAGTTGACAATTGGAATATGCTTTTTCTCGGCAGTTTCAATGGAACCGTCAATGATGGCATCAATAATGGCGCGCGTGTCCTTGATGGAAATACGTTTGCCAGTACCGTTCCATCCGGTATTCACCAGATAGGCTTTTGCACCATGCTCCTGCATTTTTCCAACCAGTGTTTTGGCATATATGGTCGGATGCAATGTCAGGAATGCCTCTCCGAATGCGGGCGAAAATGAGGGAACAGGCTCGGTGATGCCACGCTCCGTACCGGCTAATTTCGACGTGAATCCACACAAGAAATGATACTGTGCGGCTTTTTCATCAAGTATGGATACGGGAGGCAACACCCCAAATGCATCCGCCGAGAGGTAAATAACCTTTTTGGCATGTCCCGCTTTTGACGGCGCAACAATTTTGTTGATAAAATAAATGGGATATGACACGCGCGTATTTTCGGTTTTTGAGCCGTCGGCATAATCCACCTCGCCATTCTCTTTGACAACAACATTTTCCAGCAAGGCATCGCGACGAATGGCGGCGAAAATATCCGGCTCGTTCTCTGCGCTCAGATTAATCACTTTGGCATAACAGCCGCCCTCATAATTGAAGACGCCATTGTCATCCCAACCATGCTCATCATCGCCGATAAGATAACGTTTCGGGTCGGCGGAAAGGGTGGTTTTTCCTGTTCCGGAAAGCCCAAAAAAGATAGCAACATCGCCTTTTTCTCCCACATTGGCGGAGCAGTGCATTGATGCCATACCGCGCAACGGCATATAGTAGTTTTGCATGGAAAACATTCCCTTTTTCATCTCACCGCCATACCACGTACCGCCAATGATTTGCATACGCTCCGTCAGATTGAAGCAAACAAAAACTTCGGAATTAAGTCCCTGCTCTTTCCAGTTCGGATTGGTAGTTTTCGACGAATTTAGCACGACAAAGTCAGGCTCGCCATAGTTTGCCAGCTCATAATGCGATGGACGAATAAACATATTTGTTACAAAATGCGCCTGCCACGCCACCTCCATAATAAACCGCACTTTAAGACGGGTATCGACATTTGTACCGCAGTAGGTATCAACCACATAAAGTTTCTTCGACTGCGAAAGCTGCTTGACGGAGAGCGCCTTGAGGTCATCCCAAACGGCGGACGTAATGGGTTTGTTGATATTGCCGTCCCACCAGATGTTTTTTTCCGACGTAGCGTCCTTAACAATGTAACGGTCTTTGGGCGAACGACCCGTAAATTTTCCCGTGTCCACCGCAACTGAACCACTTGTTGTGAGCGTACCTTTCTCAAAACCCTCGTTTGCAGGACTCATTTCATCGTGAAACAAGACCTCATAAGATGGATTGTGAACGATTTCAAAGTTGCCTCTGATACCGTATTTACTTAAATCTAATTTTACCATAATACTGATTGTTGTATTGAATATAAAAGAATTGTATGAGCAATTTTTGCCCCGCAAATGTACAACAAAACTCTGTGCCGAAAAAACTTTTTACAAAAAAATCACCGTTCAGACTATTTTTTTACACAACGCACACCAAAGCCGAAGGCGCGACCAATTGCTGCCTCCGCCGAGAGCTAATTTATCGGTTAATTTTCTTTGAGGCATTAAGAACTAAACAGCTTCACAGTTTTTTATTTGAATGGTGATTTTGCGGGTGATTGGCATAAGGGTTAATACATACTTTAGGGTAATTTTTAGCAATTGAATAATAAAAAAACACTACCTTTACAGCGTCAATGCGAAGTAAATTTCTTTTCGAAAAAAAAGAAGGCTACCAATCCGCAAAGACAATCAACATATTCAATAATTTATTGACGTTTTAGAAAATGATAGGAGGTAAGACTATGAAAAAGATAATCTATTTTTTTGCAGTGATAGGTTTGCTCTCTGCATGTGTTTGCAAACCCATTTCAAAGCCTAAAAACTTGAAAGCTATTGATTTTGAAAACTGGAATGATGTAGAAACGGTGCATTATAATTGTAAGACGTTATGCAGCGAACCTTCCGACATGGAAGGAAGGATAGTTAAGATATCTGGATGGTGCTATTGTGATAACGACCATAGATTATGTTTAATAGATATCAACAATCCCAACAAACCCAAAAAAAATTGTTATAACCCTGATAGTCCAATTATT
>JAISXJ010000137.1 GCA_031270565.1 Prevotellaceae bacterium | reverse complement strand
CCTTTGAGCCGATGGCTGCCATTACGCTGGGCAGTTGGGCGTCGCATGTTGTCAGCTTCAACGCATATACGGATGCGGGCAAATATATTGCCTTTATGATTGATGGCGACGCGGCGCAGGCTACGTATATCGCTAATATTGACCACGTGCGTCTGGATTCCATCCGTGCGTGTCAGTCGCCTGTCTCGGTGAAAACGGCAAATGTTACCCACGATGGTGCAACCATCGTATGGGAGCCGCTCTCGCAGGACGATAACAAATTCCAGATTCAAATTTCTACCGTCAACGTAGGCAGCAAAACGGAAGATGCGGATACCATTTCAACATTTGCAGCGGATACCGTTGTTACCATTACCGACGGCGTATTCAGCCACACTGTTACCGGACTTGCAGAACGTACCGATTATTATGTTTACTTCCGTGCTGTTTGTGCGGATAACAGTTCTGGTGAAAGATATGCGCAACAGGTTAAATTCCGCACAGTGTGTCAAATTCCTGCGGCATTGCCTTTCGTCGAAAATTTCAACTCATACGGAACAGGCGTCGGCATAATACCGGAGTGCTGGACGGTGGACGGCACGGCAACCAATAAACCCTATTGCCATACGACTCATTACGGCGCGTCCGGAGCATCGCTCTATTTCACGTCTGCCGCGAAAACGATAGGTTATGCCGTATTGCCGGAACTGGAAGCGCCGCTCAACACCACTCAAGTATCCTTTATGGGATATAAGACTGGTACATCAAGCGAGATTACCATTGGCGCTCTGACAGACCCGACCGACTTTGATACCTTTGATTCCATAACAACCGTAACCACATCTCTGATTAATACATGGGAAGAGATTACAGTTCCATTAAACGGTTATACGGGAACGGGGCGGCATCTGGTTTTCCTCATAGGTACCGCTTACTATTTCAACATTGACAATGTTATTGTTGAACTTATTCCGACATGTCCCAGACCTGCTTCCATCACGGTAAGCAATATCACCGATGTTTCGGCAGAAATATCTGTTGTTTCGGCAGGCGTTGAAACGTTGTGGAATCTGAAATACGGTCCATACGGATTTAATCCCGAAACAGGCGGTACGCTTGTCTCCGGACTAACTGCTACACGCCATACGCTGGCAGGACTGCTGTCCTCGTCGCATTACGAAGTCTATATGCAGGCTGATTGCCGTACAGATGGCGTAAGTTCATGGCGTGGTCCGGCAGATTTCTATACCGAACAGGCTATCGAATTGTTACCTATTATTTCCGACTTTGAGACTGACGCTGATGCAGCCATGTGGCGCATCACTTCAAACGGAAAAGCGAATTGCTTTGCAGTGGGCAGCGCCGAACGCAACAACAGTTCAAGAGCCCTGTACATCTCTAACGACGGTGGCGTTTCCAACATCTATACCACTACTGAAACAGCCTATTCGTATGCCACCAGAAAGGTATCGCTCCCGGGTGGAAAATATTCCATCAGTTTCGACTGGAAAGGTATTGGAGAAGCGAGATATGATTTGTTGCGCCTTTTCCTGATTCCCGCCTCGGTCAGTCTGACCACCGGTAGCGAGTATGGCATGTCATCCGGTACTAACACTACACCTGCAGGCTGGCAGGATCTCGGTAATGACGTACTGCTAGGGCAGAGTGAATGGAAAACCAATACGGATACCTTTATGATAGAGGCAGGCATCTACCAGTTGGCGTTCTTCTGGAAAAACGATAATTACGGAAGCGTTGGTAATCCGCCGGCAGCGGTGGACAATGTGCGCTTTGAAGCGGTAGAATGTTTTATTGAAAATCTTTCAGTGAATAATGTAACGACAACTTCCGCCAATCTGTCATGGATAAGCGATGCCGGAACATATCAGGTGATTGTGGATACGGTAACGCACACAACTACTGAACTGGATGCACTGCCAACTGACGTATTTTACAGTAATACTGCGTTGACAACCAGTGCCCTCAGCTTGTCCGTGAGCGCAAATGCCTATTATTACTGCTATGTAAGAGGTGTCTGCGACGCAGCCAAAACCACTGAGTGGAAAATGGTAACATTCTCTACGCCAACAACATTACCGCTCATAACGGGTTTTGAAGATGCAACAGACAATGCCAAATGGCAGTTTAGCTCCAATGGAGGCGCCAACGGATGGGTTACAGGCAGTGCATCCGGAGCGGTAAAGGGCGGTAGTGGTGCCCTGTATATCTCTAACGACGGTGGCAGCTACGACCTTAATGCCAGTTCCACTTCTTATGCGTATGCTTACAGAAAAATAATGGTTGAGAAAAAGGGTCTCTACGACATCCGTTTCGACTGGAAAGCCGTAGGAGAAGGTAACTATGATCTGGCTCGCGTATTTCTGGTGCCGGCTTCGGAGGATCTTTCTACCGGTAATCATTTCGAGATGACAGGTACGAGAAACGCTACTCCAAACGGTTGGCTGGATCTTGGAAGTGGTCTCACAAACGGTCTCTTCAAGGGACAATCGAATTGGCAGTCTTATGCAAAAGCTTTCGCATTATCAGTCGGAGAATATCAGTTGGCTTTTTTCTGGAAAAATGACGATGGAGGCGACAAAGCCGCACCGGCAACCATCGATAATTTCCGGTTTAAAGAGGGTACGTGTTATGCGCCTGTCATCTCCATGGACAATATGGAGGGTACGATGGTTGACATCTCTATCTCAAGCGATGTTACAACGTGGCAGGTGATTATGGATACGGTAACGCACACAACTACTGAACTGGATGCACTGCCAACTGATGTAGTTTACAGCAACAGCGCAGTTACATCCAATTCTCTCCATCTGACGGGTTTGAGTGCAGTGAAACTCTATCATTTCTATGTCAGAGGTGTATGTGGTGCAGGTACCTACAGCCCGTGGGCTGAACTGGTATTTTCCCTGCCGACGGCATTGCCGTTCAGAGCTGACTTTGAAGACCCTGCAGATAATGCACAGTGGCAAATTGGCTCCAACGGAGGTCTCAACAACTGGGCTTTCGGCACTGCGGCAGCAAAAAGTGGTAGCGGGATGTATATCTCCAATGACGGCGGTGTAAGTAACCAGTACACCATAAACGGCACAAACAGCGCATCCTACACTTATGCCTATAGAAAATTCTTCCTTGATGCCAATTCATCATATCTGCTTGATTTCAGTTGGAATGGAATGGGGGAAAGCTACGCTGATATTATGCGTGTGTTTCTTGTCCCTACTTCATTTGATCTTTCCTCAGGCAGTCTGCATGGTATGACAACAAGTGGCGGTTCGGAGGCTACATTTCCTGCGGCACCGGCAGGATGGCTCGATCTGGTAGATCCCGTTACCCGAAAAGGAAAACTCAGCTATAACCTGACAGGCGAATGGCAAGATTTTGCTGAACGGGAAGTACAGGTGCCAACATCCGACATTTATCAGTTGGCTTTCTTCTGGAAGAATGATGCAGCCGCCGGCGCTCAACCGCCTGCAGCAGTTGATGACATCTTTTTCAGAAAAATACTCTGCGCCACGCCGATAGATTTGACGGCATCCGTAGCGGAGGATTCTGTTATCATCGACTGGAAGGCTGCACAGGGCAACAGTTGGCGGCTTGTGGTGTCGTCATCAGCCATCGACCCTGAGACGGAGAGGGGAAATGTTCTGGATACGGTTGTCAATGCTCATCCTGTTGTTATCAAAGGTCTGTCGCCGTCGAGTACCTATAATTACTATGTGCAGAATCACTGCATCGGAGACTCTCTCTGGTCAAGTGAAGAAGTTTTCACTACGCCTTGCGGTGTGAGTACGATTCCGTTTATAGAAGATTTCAGCAGTACGATTTTCCCGCCAAACTGCTGGGGAAGTTATGAGGCTGAGGCGGCGAGTATGTTTGAAAACACCGGCAAGTTGGCGCCTCTGTGGCTGTCCGGCTGGAAACGGGCAACAACCGGCTTCGGGATTGCCAGACCGCACGCCGTAAACAATGTTTACGGGTTAGTGAATAACTGGCTTATAACCCCAACAATACACATCGGGTCAAGCGCCGTATTGCTCTTTGACCTCGCTGTAACAGGTTATAACAATGGCAACACGGTACCGGCGAAACAGAGTGATGACCGGTTTATGGTGATTGTCTCGGCAGATGCCGGAAACACATGGAATTCTGCCAATGCCACCGTTTGGGACAATCGCGGAAGCAGTTTCGTCTATGATCAAATTCCAAACGTAGCGCAGAGGATAACAATCGACCTGTCACCTTATAGCGGGCAGGATGTGAACATTGCTTTCTACAGCGAATCTACCATTATTGATAGCGACAATGACCTGCATATCGGTAATGTGGAAATCGCAACGCTTGTGGATGTTCCGGTTACGGATGAGACATGTCAGGAATATGATTATGCCGGATTTGATGTATTCTCTATTCCCGGAACGGAATTGACCACCGCAGGGAAATTCTCTTTCTCGGAGTATAAAAATGTCTCTCCCGGTCGTTACGAACGGTTAAATCTTAACCTGACGGTTAATGCAACCAAAGAGTACAATATTGCCGGTACGCTGTGCGATGGCAATTCCTATTCGGAAAATGGCTTTAACGAATCGGTTGCGGGCGTTTATCACCACAACCTGATTTCATCCACCGGATGCGATTCGACGGTGATTCTCACGCTCACGGAGGCGCAGAACGCTGCAACGAGCAGTTTGATTATCATCGCTCCCGATGAATTGCCATACCACTATCACGATACGGTGATTCCTGTTGGCGCAAGCGGCAGTCACGTGCTTGTTTTCCACGGAACAACCGTTGCCGGTTGCGACAGTACCCACACATTGACCGTTTCGATAGGTGTGGACATACCGTTCACCGATACGCAAACGTTCAACCTGCTGCCGAATCCTGTTGGTCGCGGCAACGAAGTGAGGATAGAAGCTGACTTCTCCGCTGCCGACCGCAACGGTTTAACGGTAGAGGTATTCAACAACGTAGGCGCTTGCCTGTTGACGTTGGAGCCGGAAAGCTATCCGATTCGTCTGAAAGGTTTTGACGGGAGTGGTGTCTATGTCGTGCGCATCACCACCGGCAGGCACGAGGTTTACTACGGCAAACTGATTGTGCAGTGATAAATGATTAGCAGCCTCCGCAAAGGAGGGCTTCGTTCCACCGGATAATCCGACCGGACGAACAGTAAAAGGCAGACCGTCCATTGTGGGCGGTCTGTTTTTGGGTTAATTCTTTCTTTGAGGAGCTATAATATAAAGTGAATAACGAATAATGAATAGTGAATAATAATTATCCTGAGCATCCTGTTAATCCTGTGAAAAATAAAAGCCGTTTTTCTATTGAATAACGAAGAATGAATAACTAATAACTAAACTCTAAACTCTAATAACTAAAAAAAAGGTGTACTTTTGCATCTGTTCCTAAAAACTAATCGCGTTATGTCACACATTGATGATCTTTCAATAAGTTATCGCCTCGGAAGGCGTTATGTAATATGGTCGTTTCGACAGTTTTACAGCAGAATAATTGTGCTCGGCAAAGAACATTTGCCTGCGGATGGCGCCGCCATTTACGGGGGAAATCATCTCAATGCTCTTATGGATGCGCTGGTGCTCCTTTCGCTGCCGGCATACACGATGCCTGTTGTTTTCGTTGCCCGTGCAGATATTTTTGCAAACGCTTTTTTCGTCAGGGCGTTGCGTTTTCTGAAAATTTTACCTGCCTATCGCATCCGCAACGGATATGGCAATCTCGGCAAAAATGCTGAAGTGTTTGATGTATGTGCCGATATTCTCTTGCGCAAACACTGTCTCGGCATTATGCCCGAAGGCAATCAAACACTCGAACGGAAGATGCACACGCTGGCAAAAGGGATGTTTCGCATAGCTTTTTCGGCACAGGAACGGATGCCGGCGGGCGAAACAGTGAAGTTAGTCCCCGTAGGCATTGATATGGGCAGCCTGTTTCACGCAGGTCATCATCTTATTCTCAATATCGGCAAGCCTATTCCCGTGAGCCATTATATGGAACAGTACCGTGAAAATCCGGCAACTGCCCTGAATGTCCTGCGTGCCGATTATTTGCAAGCTCTGCGCGACGTTACGGTGGATTATCGTACTGATAATTACTATTCGACCTTTGAATATGTCTCCGAAATGGCTGATACGGTTTTGGCGCAACAGATGTTTCATAACAGTACAACTCTTTCCCGTTTCTTTGCCCGTCAGGAACTGGCGACGCGGCTCACGGCGCTCGAAGAACGTACGCCTGAAGCATTGAACGCCTTACAAACACTTGTTGAGCAACATAAACAGGCGGCTGCGGAAGCGCGTTTACCTGCGTGGCTGTTCAAAAAACCGCCAATAACTTACCTGAAACTCCTGATGCACGGGCTGGGAATGATATTGACCTCAGGGGTGTTCATATCCGGATGTGTGTTATCGGGATTGCCCTTTTTGTGTTCAAGACAGATTGTCAAAGCGCTCAAATTAAAGGAAAAGAAATTCGTGAGTTCCATCTATTATGCCGTGTCGGCGCTGATAACGTTCCCATTTTTTTATTTGCTGAATATAACGCTCTTTCTGACCCTTATGCCGTGTGCATGGTGGTGGGTATTCCCGTTTATATGTGTACAGTATCCACTCGGACGCGCAGCATTTTTCTGGTATCACTGGGCGCAAAAAATGGCGTTACAGGTGCGTTACCGCCGGTTTAGCCGAAAAAATCCCGTTCTTATGGATACCATCGTGCAATTGCAGAAAGCTATGTTGTCAAATGTACTTCGTGAGGTATAACTGCAAAGTCATTTTTATCTTGTAAATTTGTACCCTGAAATAGTAACCGTCAAAGTCATTCAACACAGAACTTTGAACAAAAAATATGGATTATGGCAAACAAACTAATTTTGGGCGACAATCTCGAAATCCTACGTGCGATGGAAAGCGAAACGGTCGATTTAATCTACCTCGACCCTCCTTTTTTCTCTAACCGCAACTACGAGGTAATCTGGGGCGACGAGGGCGAAGTGCGTAGTTTCCAAGACCGTTGGAGCGGAGGTATTGACCACTATATCGCATGGCTTAAGGAGCGCGTAGTGGAGATGCACCGCGTGCTGAAACCCACCGGCAGCATTTTTCTACACTGCGACTGGCACGCTAACGCCGAAATTAAAGTTGATATTCTGAACAAAATATTCGGGAGAAACAAATTCTTGGGAGAAATTATCTGGCAACGTCATAATGCCCATAATGATGCAAAGAAAAAACTTGCCGTTCTTAAAGATACTATTTGGTATTATTCAAAATCGGACGATTTCATCTATAACCCTGTATATATAAAATTGGATGAAAAATATACCGATGACTTTTACAAATATGACGATGGTGACGAAAAAGGTAAATATTCGTTAGGTGATTTGACAAATACACGACCGGGCGGATATGACTATGAATACAAAGGATACAAACCGAGTGCAAATGGTTGGCGTTGTCCTATCGAAACAATGCAGGAATGGGATGCAGAAGGGTTAATTTATTTTCCAAAATCGAAAAACCAGAGATTAAGAGTTAAACGATACTTTAATAATTCAAGGGGACAGTTAATAGGTGATGTTTGGGCTGACATCAATAATGTACAACCCGGAAAAGAACGCATCGGCTACCCCACCCAAAAACCCGAAGCGTTACTTGAGCGTATTATTAAATTAGCCAGCAACGAAGGAGACAAGGTACTCGACCCCTTTGTAGGCGGCGGCACCACCATTGCCGTTGCAGATAAACTGGGCAGAAAATGGATTGGAATTGACCAGTCGGTTATGGCAATTAAAGTTTCGGATTTTAGGTTAAAAAAACAGAGCGACGCTTTTTCGCAGCCATACGATCTGATTTTAAGAAAATTCGATTACGGCAAAAAACCCGAAGTATCGCTTTCGGCAAACATTATCACAGCAGATGAATTTGAATTTATAGCCAAAGCAGAAAGCGAAATAGGTATTGACTTCTACGCATGGGACTTTTCGCACAACGAAGATCTGGGTTTCAAACCCGATATTTTGATTGACAAGGAAGGCAAACAAACAAAGAAATTTATAGAAGGAGAACATAAAATTGCTGTAGAAGCCGTAGATAAAGAGGGTATTAGCGGAACGGACAGTGTGGAAATTAAAGTAAAAAAATAAGGGAAGATTATGGCAAACAAACTGATTTTAGGCGACAACCTCATCGAACTGCAAAATTTGCCCGCCGAAAGCGTGGATTTAATCTATTTAGACCCACCGTTTTTCAGTAACCGCAGTTACGAAGTAATTTGGGGTGATGACGGTGAAAAACGCAGTTTTGAAGACCGTTTTGCAGGCGGAATAGACCATTATATTAGTTGGCTGAAAATCCGCGTGCGGCAAATGCATCGCATCTTAAAACCGACAGGCAGTATTTTTTTGCACTGTGACTGGCATGCTAACGCTGAAATTAAAGTCGATGTGTTGAATAATATCTTTGGGCGGAATAATTTTAGAAATGAGATTGTGTGGTGCTATAAATCTCGTCCACAATCTAAAAAATATTTTGGACGAAAACACGACACTATTTTCTTTTATACAAAATCAGATAGTTACACTTTCAACTGGGAAAGAGTTGTTCGTGAATTATCCGATACCACTGTTGGAAAATACCGGTTAAAAGATGAAAACGGCAGATTATACCGGCTTCAAGGCAGAGGAATAAAGAACAGCCCTATTCGCAGTGCAAAAGATGTTGATGTAAAATGGGAAATTTCTAATCCTGAATTAGTTGTAAGAGATTATTTAGACGAAAAAATCGGCGTTGCTTTGGAAGATTGGTGGGGAGATATTGATGTTATAAATCAAAATTCAAAAGACCGGATCGGCTACCCGACACAAAAACCCGAAGAATTATTGCGTAGAATAATCGAATGTGTAACCAACGAAGACGATGTAGTCCTCGACCCCTTTGTAGGCGGCGGCACTACCGTCGATGTTGCCAATAAATTAAACCGGCAATGGATTGGAATTGACCAGTCGGTTATGGCAATAAAAGTTACGGAAATGCGGCTAAAAAAACGACAAAATGAGCTTTTTGCAAAACCGTTTGAAGTCATAATAC
>JAISXJ010000042.1 GCA_031270565.1 Prevotellaceae bacterium | reverse complement strand
GCAGATTAGACACGATTTTCACAGATAGAAATCTGGCGTTTATCTGTTAAATCTGTGTCATCTGTGTTCTGTTTTTCCTTTGATATTTATGCCCTAACGGGCAAAAAACTACACTCTACTAACTAAAAACTAAAAAAAGGCTTACCTTTGTCGTCGTTTTTCCAATGTATTGTCATTTTATAACAACTTCTATGGAACTTGCAAACAAATACGCACCAACCGCAATAGAATCCAAATGGTACGATTACTGGCTCAGGAATGGCTATTTTCATTCAACACCGGATAATCGTCCGCCTTATACGGTGGTTATTCCCCCCCCCAATGTGACGGGCGTACTGCACATGGGACACATGCTCAATAACACCATACAGGATATTCTGGTTCGTCGAGCGCGGATGACGGGGAAAAATGCCTGCTGGGTACCCGGCACCGACCATGCTTCCATTGCCACAGAAGCAAAGGTAGTACAGCGTCTGGCAGAGCATGGCATCAATAAAGCCGACCTCACCAGAGAACTTTTCCTGAAACACGCCTGGGAATGGACAAACGAATATGGCGGCATCATTCTGAAACAGTTACGCAAACTTGGCGCTTCGTGCGACTGGGAACGTACCGCTTTCACGATGGATGATATACGCTCCCAAAGTGTTATAAAAACCTTCTGCGACCTCTATAACAAAGGCATAATCTATCGGGGCGTGCGTATGATTAACTGGGACCCTCAGGCGCTTACCGCCCTCTCGGACGAGGAAGTCGTAAGCAGAGAACAGCACGGGAAACTCTATTATTTAAAGTATAAATTAGCTCCTCAAAACGGGGAGGCTTCAGAGAGCGATTACGCCATTGTTGCAACCACACGTCCGGAAACCATTATGGGCGACACCGCCATGTGCATCAATCCCAACGACCCCAAAAACGCACACCTTAAAGGCAAACACGTGATTGTTCCGCTGGTAGGGCGTGTCATACCGGTGATTGAGGATGAATATGTGGACATCGACTTCGGTACAGGATGCCTGAAAGTAACTCCGGCTCACGACGTGAATGACTATATGCTTGGCGAGAAATACCACCTGCCAAGCATTGACGTCTTCAATGATGACGGCACCGTAAGCGAAGCCGCAGGGCTTTACACGGGTATGGACAGGTTCGCCGTGCGGGAGCAGATTGAGGCAGACCTTGCTGCGGCAGGACTGCTCGAAAAGGTCGAAGCCTACACCAATAATGTCGGCTTTTCGGAACGTACAAACGTCCCCATTGAGCCTAAACTCTCTATGCAGTGGTTTCTGAAAATGACCGATATTGCCAAGCCTGCACTGGATGCCGTTATGGACGATACCATCACCTTTTACCCCGCTAAGTATAAGAATATCTACCGTCACTGGATGGAAAACATTCGCGACTGGTGCATCAGCCGTCAACTTTGGTGGGGGCATCAAATACCGGCGTATTATTTGCCGGATGGCAGTTACGTTGTTGCAGAGACGCCCGAAGCGGCGCTTGCAAGAGCCCGTCAGCTTTGCGGCGATGATACTCTGACTTTAAACGATATAAAACAGGATGAAGACTGTTTAGACACGTGGTTTTCGTCGTGGCTCTGGCCTGTTGCACTCTTTGACGGTATTAACAATCCCGATAATCCCGAAATAAATTACTACTACCCCTCTGCCGACCTTATCACCGCTCCCGATATTATCTTCTTCTGGGTGGCACGTATGATTATGGCTGGTTATGAGTACACCGGTAAAAAGCCTTTCCGCAATGTCTATTTCACCGGTATCGTGCGCGACAAACTGGGGCGAAAGATGTCCAAATCACTCGGCAACTCCCCAGACCCGCTCAATTTGATTGATACCTTTGGCGCTGACGGCGTTCGTATGGGGATGATGCTTGCGGCGCCTGCAGGGAACGATATTCTTTTCGACGAGGCGCTTTGTGAACAGGGACGTAATTTCAACAACAAGATATGGAACGCCCTGCGTCTGGTAAAAGGTTGGCAGGTGGCAGATGTTGAACAGCCGCACGAGGCGAAGATTGCAGTAGAGTGGTTTGGGGCGCAGATGAATCGCGCTGTCGTGCAACTTGACGATGAGTTTGCCAAATATCGCCTCTCAGAAGCGCTGATGACCGTTTACAAACTCTTTTGGGATGAATTTTCATCCTGGTATCTGGAGCTTGTGAAGCCTGCCTATCAGTCTCCAATCGACCAAATCACTTACGAGGCAACCATCAGCTTCTTCGAGAAGCTGGCGCAACTGCTGCATCCCTTTATGCCGTTTATTACCGAAGAGGTCTGGCAAACATTAAGAGAACGCCATCAGGGAGAGAGCATTATGATTACGCAACAGCCTCAGGTTGCTGCGGCTGCCCCCGCTGCCGGCTTCGATGAGACGCTACTCGCAGACTTTGAGACCGTCAAGCAAATTATTGCCGGCGTGCGTACGATTCGGCTTGAACGCAACATACCTAATCGGGAGCCGCTCACGCTGGCGCTGATTTCCGGTGAACACAAGGCTGCCTATAACGATGTTATCAGGAAAATGTGCCACGTCAATGCTATTGTTCAGGGGACAAAAGAACTCTCTTCTGCCGCGCTGTTTATGGTCGGCGCCGCCGAATATGCCGTGCCGCTCGACACGCTGCTCAATGCCGATGACGAATGTAAAAAGATAGAAGCCGAACTTGCCTATCAGCAAGGCTTTTTGCTCTCTGTGCAGCGGAAACTTGATAACGAAAAGTTTGTCAGCCACGCCAAACCCGAAGTGGTGGAGAATGAACGCAAAAAGCTATCCGACGCCGAAAGTAAGATTCAAACCCTGAAAGGACGGTTGGAGGCGCTCCGTAACCGTCCCGTAAATGAATAGCCGTCTATGGATGTTTACACGCTTGTTATTTTGGTTGTTACCAGCCTGCTGACAATAGTAGGTTTTCGTAACCGTACGTTCTTTTGCCGTTATCTGTTCAGTACGGACGCTATTCTCCGTTTGCGCCAGTGGGACAGAATTGTTTCGTCCGCTTTCCTGCATGCCGACTGGATGCACCTGCTGTTCAATATGCTGACGTTCTATTTCTTTGCACCTTATTTAACGGCAAGCATCGGCGCACTTAGAATGTTATTAATCTATTTTTCGGCAATCATCGGCGGCAACCTGCTGAGTTTGTTTGCCTATCGCAGGGATTCGAGCTATACGGCAGTCGGCGCTTCGGGCGGTGTTACGGGCGTGCTTTATGCCGCCATCGCCCTTGACCCGCACATCGGTATAATGATTATGTTCATCCCCATAGCTATTCCGGGCTGGCTGTTTGCCATTCTTTATCTGCTCTATTCACTCTACGGGATGCGAACATCTCTTGGGAATATCGGACATACAGCGCATCTGGGCGGGGCGCTGGTCGGTTTCGCGCTGGCGTTGGGGTTCTATCCGGAACTGTTTATGGAAAACATCCTGTTTGTCGGACTAATCGCGCTGCCATTACTTGTATTCGGTTATATGTTATTAAAAAACAACCATAACAAGCGTATCTGAAAGGGCAAAATAAACTGCTATTTGTATCACCATAATATTATTAATTATTCAACTTATGATTAGAAAAACCTTCGCAGCCATAGTGCTGGTCGTCTGTGCATCGGGTATGTTTGCACAGCAGTTGTTGACGTTGCCTGTTGACGGCAAGATTCGCCTTGGCGTGCTGCCTAACGGGCTGACGTATTACATTCGGCATAACGAACTGCCCAAACAGCGTGCCGAATTTCACCTTGCCCAGAACGTCGGGGCAATCCTCGAAGAGGATGACCAAAACGGTCTGGCGCACTTTCTGGAGCACATGGCATTCAACGGCTCCGAGCATTTCCCCGCAAAGGGAATCATCAACTATTTTGAATCCGTCGGCGTAAGCTTTGGCGGCAATATCAACGCCTACACGTCGTTGGATGAAACGGTTTACCGGCTTTCCGACGTGCCGACTGTCCGTCATGGTATTATTGACAGCGCACTGTTGGTGATGCGCGACTGGTCGTGCGGGCTGCTGCTTGAGGGAGATGAGATTGACAGCGAACGCGGAGTTATCAGGGAAGAGTGGCGCACCTCATCGACGGCTAACCGCCGTCTGTGGCGCGAGAGCAACCGCCTGAAATATCCGGGGTCACAGTATGCCAAACGCGATGTTATTGGCGATACGGCAATCATCAATAATTTCTCTTACGACGCCCTGCGACGCTATTACAAACAGTGGTACGGTCCCGATTTGCAAGCAGTTGTCATTGTGGGCGATATTGATGTGGACAGTGTTGAACAACAGTTGATTCGCCTCTTTTCCGACGTGCCTGAGCGTGCCAGTCGCGGCGTGCGTCCGGTCTATACCGTTGCTGACAACAGTGAGCCAATCGTGGCTATCGTTACCGACGCGGAGGCACAACAGACACGTATCGGGATGGAATTTAAACACCAACCGCTGCCCGATGACTTAAAACTCTCCCTGCACGGCTATAAAAAGAGTGTCATCGACAACCTTATTTCAACGCTCTTTTCGTACCGTTTCAACGAGATTACTATGCAGGCAGATGCTTCCTTTATTGCGGCGTATGCAGGTTACAGCAGTCTGTTTAAAGCGAATGACGCTTTTCAGGCAATTGTTATTCCAAAAGACGGGAAAGAAAAGCAAGCCTTTTCCGACTTGCTGACACAGCTTGAGAAAGCTGACCGTTACGGCTTTACCAATGCCGAACTGGAACGTGCGAAAGCCGATATTCTGAACAGCGTAGAAAAGGCTTACAATGAACGCGACAACAGAGAAAACATCAGGTTTGCACGTGAATATATTCGCCATTTTCTTGATAAAGAGACTATCCCAGGAATTGAATGGGAGTACGAAATGCACAAGACACTGCTTCCGCTAATCAGTACAGATGCTCTCAACACGGCGCTGAAGTCATATATAACAGCAGAGAATGTCATCATCTGGTTCTCCGCGCCGGATAAGAAAAAGGATGTGTTGCCCACTGAAGAAGAGGCGATAACACTGTTTAACGCGGTCAAATCGGAAGTCATAGACGCGCCGCAGGAGGAGAGCGACAACCGTCCGCTGGTGGGGCAGGTTCCGAAGTGCGGGAAAATCAAATCTGCCGCCGTCAACACATCGCTCGGCACGACGGAATGGACGCTGAGCAACGGGTTGCGCGTGGTTTTCAAGCCAACGACTTTCAAGACCGATGAAATTCTGCTCAACGCTTACAGTGAGGGCGGACTCTCAAAGGTGGAAAACGTTGATTTGCCATCGGGATGGATTGCAACCAGCGTTGTGGAGATGAACGGTATCGGGGAGTTCTCCTACGTGGAACTGCAAAAGCTGCTCACGGGGAAAACCGTCAGTGTATCGCCTTTTATCAGACAGTTGAGTGAAGGTTTCAACGGGCGCTCATCGGTGAAGGATTTCGAGACGCTGCTGCAACTCACTTACCTCTATTTCACCGCGCCGCGCAGGGATGATAACGCTTTTGAAGCGCTTAAAGGCATTCTGCATACGCAGGTTGTCAATCGGGAAGCCAATCCTAAAGCATCGTTCAGCGACAGCGTCACCGTTACGTGGGGCAGCCATCATCCACGCACGGTGGCGCAACTGTTCAATATGGACTTGCTGGAGAAAATCGACCAGGAGCGGGCGCTGTCCATTTACAGAGAGCGCTTCAGTACAGCGGGCGACTTTACGTTTATCTTTACCGGAAACGTCAATCCCAATGACCCTGCCACGAAAAAGGCTATCCTCACGTGGCTTGGCGGCTTAAAGCCGTCGAAAAAACGCGAGACATATACCGACCGTCTCGTGCGTACACCGCTGGGGCAAACTGTCAATCGTTTTTCGCGTCCGATGCAGATTCGCACCGCGTCGAACCGTATCCACTATTCGGCGGCAATGGCATACAATCTGAAGAACGACCTCAATATGACAGCCATCGGCAAGATTCTGGATATTCGCTATATAGAGAGCGTCCGCGAGCGGGAAGGTGGCAGCTATGGTGTTGGCGTTAACGGTTATACCAGTATGCGACCGGTGGAACAAGCTGTGCTCCTCATACAGTTCGATACCGACCCAGAAAAGCAGGAACGGTTGTTAAATATTATTCATCAGGAAGTCTCGGAACTGCTTGCTAACGGTCCCCGTGCGGACGACCTGCAAAAGGTAAAGGAGAATCTTCTCAAAGACTACGCAGAGGAGATAGAGACGAACAGCTATTGGAGTAATACCGTGCTGCATCTGTATTATATTGACGGGCTGAATTATGCAGAAGACTATCGCCGGTTGGTGGAGCAGATTACGCCGGAGTCAATTATCGAAACGCTAAAACATCTGCTTGCCTCCGGCAACGTCATGGAGGTAGTCATGTTTCCGGAGAATGACTGAGACTGGAGTTGTAGGTTAACAGTTATCAGTTTATAAACAGACGAGGCTGTCTCAAAAGTAATTTTGGGGCAGCCTCATTTTTGGTTTTTTCAAAAATGAATAACGAATAACAAATGGTGAACAGTGTAGAAATCAGGTTTGCAAATACAAATGTAAATGTAATTATCCCAAAATGTCCATTTCAGCATTAATTCATTCAAAAAGTGCTGATTTTTGTCGAATTAATGTGCGATATTTTGCTTATTATAAACGAATTACAATCACGATTTTCTAATGGTGTC
>JAISXJ010000112.1 GCA_031270565.1 Prevotellaceae bacterium | reverse complement strand
CACATAGGTTCGCCCCTACGTGCGGTAACACAATGGTTTAAAACCATGTCCACCAACGAATATATACGTGGGGTAAAAACATTGGGTTGGCATCCATTCAACAAAAAATTATGGCAACGCAATTATTACGAACACATCATCCGTAACCAGCAGTCGCACCAAAATATATTGGATTATATCATTCATAATCCCGAAAATTGGCAGAATGATAAATTCTATTTTGAATAGCGAGATATAACAGAACGCAGACAAAAACGGCAAAGCCTTACAATCCTAACATTCATCATCCCGCAACAACGACCGAAAAAAGATATCCTCAATTCATCCTGTCACCATTGATGACGGACAAAGCGTTTCCCGAATGTAATACTAACGCCACGTGATATAATCGGACATTACTCTGTCGAAAAGATCGGGCTTCGACACTTTGCCGTCAATAAGGCAAACAACCTCTATCTCGCCTTTGGCACACAGGACATTATCAGAAATACGTATTATATCCTGCAGAAAAAAATAGCGTATCCCCCTGCGTTCTATCCTCACACGACTGAGAAATTCGTCGGAACCACGCAACGAGTGCAGGTATTCCACTTTTGCACTACGCAGTAGAGGAAGAATATGATCATCAGTCAGGTCGCGCAGACGTAAACCGCAATCTTCCATCAGTTCGTGGCGGGTGGCTTCGAAATAGTGCAGATAGTTTGCATTATTGACCACTCCCTGCGCATCACATTCGTAATCACGCACTTTCATTTTTAGTTCGTAAATTAAAGCCATTGTTTTTTAGTTTGATAAAAGAAATTTCAACAAAAATGCCTGTCTTGAGATATGTTATCCGGTGATTGATTTACAACGCTCCAAAAGTAGATATTTTTTTGCATCAATAGACAGGTATTACTTTTAATCTAACAGGGAGAGACTTTGGGGACATTCCTTTTTATGCAGGCACGAGCATTTACGCAGGTCGCAGAAGTTTGGATATTTGGTATTCGGACGAGCATTAAATATTGTGAATATTCTACAATAACTGTTGGTTATACTTTTATGCCGAAATTAAAATAAAAATTATGCGAATTATAAAATACCTTATAATGTGCATTGCCAATTGGTAAATTATATCTACCTTTGCGCCCTCATTGGATGGCGAGTAACTGCAAATGGCAAAAAAAACCTTTTAGAGCCTCTCATTCAGTAACAAACAGCGGTTTATGTTCGGTATTTACACCAACAGACAGGCAAGCTGTTTGCGCAGTCCAATCGGTGGTTAAGGAAAAATAAACAGTAATAATCTCAATATTAAGAACAATGAAGAAAGGAATTCATCCGGAAAGCTATCGCCCTGTAGTGTTTAAGGATATGTCGAACGATGATGCATTTATCACACGTTCCACCGTTACTACGAAAGAAAACATCGTTATTGACGGGGTAACTTATCCTTTGGTAAAACTCGAAATTTCAAGTTCATCGCATCCGTTCTACACCGGCAAAACAAAGCTGGTGGATACAGCCGGTCGTGTGGACAAGTTTATGAGCCGTTACCAAAACAGAGCAACCAGAAACAAATAACCTTTGTTTCCGGTGTTACAAAGAGCTATGCTGAGAGAGGCTGTTCAATAGTTGGATAGCCTCTCTCTTAGATTCGTGCCGTTTTTACAGTTTCTCTTTGTTTGAGGGAGAATGTGGCGCATTTGTAATTTTTCCAAAATATTCCCATCCCCTGACGCTCTTTCAAAGAGACACAGGGAAGCTAATCCATAAACAGATATGACACCGATATGGAAACTTATATCTCTTTCTGCAGAACAGGAACAGTCGGTCAGGCAATTAGAGAAAGATTTTGATCCGCTTTTGTCGCGCCTTCTGGCAGAAAGGAATGTCTGCACATTTGAAGAAGCAAGGCAATTTTTTCGTCCTGCCCTCGCACAATTGCACGACCCTTACCTGATGAAAGATATGGATCGTGCTGTGGAAAGGCTCAATCGGGCGTTACAGCAGAAAGAAAAGATTCTGGTTTATGGCGATTACGATGTGGATGGAACAACCGCCGTTGCTATGGTGTTCGGGTTCCTGTCAAGTTTTACACCGTCTATCGGATACTACATTCCCGACAGAAACAGCGAGGGTTATGGCATATCTACACAGAGTATTGAATATGCTCACAGAGAGGGATATACGCTTATCATTGCGCTTGATTGCGGCATTAAAGCCGTTGACAAGATAGCATTAGCCAATAGTTACGGGATTGATTTCATCATCTGCGACCACCATACAGCCGATAATATTCTTCCTGATGCCGTAGCAGTGCTTGATCCTAAACGGAATGACTGCCATTATCCGTATGAATATCTTTCCGGATGCGGCGTGGGCTTCAAGTTGCTGCAAGCTTTTTCTCTGAGTAATGAAATTCCCTTTGCCAATCTGGAAAAATATATTGATTTGGTGGCTGTGAGCATTGCTTCCGATATTGTGCCGATTACCGGAGAGAACCGTGTGCTGGCATTCTGCGGATTAGCCAAACTCAACAGCAATCCCAGTTTCGGATTAAAACACATCATTGAGGTCTGCAACTTATCCGACAAGGAGATTGACATTAGTGATGTCGTTTTCAAAATAGGCCCCCGTATTAATGCTTCCGGACGCATGCGTACCGGTAACGAGGTTGTAGAACTGTTAATTACCAACAATGTACAGACGGCGCGTGAAAAATGTTCCGACATTGACGCCTACAACAATGAACGGCGTGATCTGGACAAGCGTACCACAGATGAGGCAAAAACCATCATTCCCTCTGCCGACCAACTCACCGATACTCGGACGTTAGTCGTCTATAATCAGAATTGGAACAAAGGCATTGTAGGTATTGTGGCGTCGCGTCTGGCGGAGGAATTTCACAAGCCAACTATTGTACTTGCCGGCATTCCCGACAGCGACATGCTTTGCGGTTCGGCACGGTCGGTGCCCGGATTTGACCTGTATAACGCCATAGATACGTGCCGTTCGTTACTCGTCAATTTTGGGGGACACATGTATGCCGCAGGATTGTCGCTTCCGATAAAAAATCTTGAAACGTTTAAACAACAGTTTGAAGCATCGGTAAGAGCAACTATTTTGCCGGAACAACTTTCCCCGCAGGTTGAAATAGATGCGGAAATTACTCTGAAAGACATTACTCCCAAATTTGTTCGTATTCTCAAACAGTTTAATCCGTTTGGTCCCTGCAATATGAAGCCCGTTTTTCAGACGCGCCGCGTATTTGACCGTGGAGGTAGCCGACTGGTTGGAAAAGAGCAAAAGCACCTGAAGCTGGAAATGGTTGATGATACCAAAGCCGTCTTTTCTGGCATCGCTTTTGCTTCGGCGTTGATGAGAAATTACGATATGGCTACCATTCTGAGCCATTTGAAACAAAATAAAGCCATTGATATTTGTTATACTGTCGAAGAAAATATCTTTAACGGTAAAGTCTCGACGCAACTGATGATATGCGACATCCGCATGGTTTAATATCAGTTGCCATATTTCTTACTGCGGCGGAGGCAGGAAAGTTTAATCAATCAATTATATTATGACTGAACACTTCATTCATTACCTTTGGTTTGGCAAACTGTTTCAAGGAGAACAGGTTACTTCACTGGGAGAAACAGTTGAAATTATTGATGTCGGCGTGCCGAATACACTTTCGGGTCCCGATGTATTTAATGCCAAAGTACGTATTGGCGATACTATGTGGGCTGGAAATGTGGAATTTCACGTCAGGGCAAGCGACTGGCTGCAACATCACCATCAGCATGACCCCTGTTATGATTCAGTGATTCTGCATGTGGTACTTATTAATGACGCCACCATAACGCGCTCAAACGGTACGCCCATTGCACAACTGACCATTTCCTATCCCGCGTCAATTTATCAGCATTATCAGGCAATGATGCAAATGTCGAGCTTTGTAGTTTGTGCTAAACAGTTGGCATCCGCCTCCAAAGAATCGACAGAGCCCGGACTTGACAGGCTGGTCGGTGAGCGTCTGGAGCAGAAAGCAACTGCCATTACGCATCTGCTCAACCAATCAACACAGCATTGGGAGGAAGCATTCTACGTGATTCTTGCGCGAAGTTTTGGGTTCGGCGTCAACAGCGACGCTTTTGAACGACTGGCAAAAGCATTACCATTAACCATTCTTGGAAAGCATAAAAACAACCTGCCTCAGATAGAGGCGCTTCTTTTCGGACAGGCAGGCTGGTTACAGAATATTCCTGAGAATGACCCCTATGCGCTGCAATTACAACAGGAATATCTTTTCCTGCAGCAGAAATACAGTCTGACACCCATAGACTCAGCGGCATGGAAGTTTTTCCGGATACGTCCGAACAACTTTCCTACCGTTCGCGTGGCACAGTTGGCGGCTTTAATCCATTCCGCAAGTAAACTTTTCTCCAAAATTCTTGAGAAACGCAACTATAAAGCCATTGCCACCCTGTTTGCCAACGAACCAAGCGCCTACTGGACAACGCATTATTCTTTCGGCGAACCAAGTGTTGTCAGAAGCAAGAAACTGTCCAACGCGTCAATAGAAAGTCTTGTTACCAATACCGTTGTGCCGTTTCTCTATTGCTATGGCAAGCAAAACAATTTGCCGGAGTTTCAGAAACGGGCGTTCCTGTTGCTTGGTGAGATGCGTGCCGAAAACAACCATATCACGGCTGGGTTTGCCAAACTGGGCATTGAGGCAGCCTCTGCGGCAGATTCTCAGGCGCTTATTCAGCTTAAAAACCACTATTGCGAACTCAATCACTGCCTGCATTGTCCGATAATGCCTCCCCAAACGCGAACAGGGAATACGGACTGCTAACTGTATGGTCAACACAACTTTTTGAGACGTTATAAAAAGCTGTTGTTTTAATCCCTCAATAATTTTAGCCGTTTTGCTGTTCTCACTGCTTAAAACGTTCAATAAATTTAGTCGTTTTGCGCGACTCGGCATAGCTAAAGTAAACTTTATCTCTGCTCTCGCTGCTTAAAACGTTGGTTACTTCTTAACAATCTTCATAACCGGAGTTTGGGGGAGGAGAGGGGATTTTATTATTTCCACAAATTTCAAATTTTTCAACGCTTCTTTGGTATTAAAAGAAAGTTGATTATACGGTTTCTGTACTTTCAGGCGTTCAATAGCGGCATCAGCGGTGAGCAAGCCCTGTTCGTAAAGTAAAATCGTGGCGTACAACGAGTCGTTGGCAACAGGTCCCGTTACAAAATCGTATTGTTCCTGCGCAATTCCGCGCCTGTTATCCACCACAAAATCCAACCACTCGTGTGTGGCATTTTCAAAAAAACGAACCTTGTAATCACTTGAATATAAAACGCTATCGTCAAAATCAAACACCGAAACCACGCAGTTTTCCGAGTTAGCGCGTTTCTGCTTGATTTTTGCCCATTTTTCCGCCTGCTCAAAATTAGTAGTCGTGTAGAACGCTCGCCCGAAGTCAGTTGCAGGGCGGCATTGTTGCAAGTTGGGCGTTTCTACGCCAATAGTTGAGCCATGATAGAGTTTCATTTACGCGCTTTTATAAATTCATCTATTTCGGTTACAATATACATTTCGCTCTGTGTGTGCAAAACGTCAAAACCGTCTTTTAAAAAATCAAAGACACGAAATTTTCGGAACAAAAACAACGTTTCCTCTGCCGAAATATCTGCAAAATTCCTATATTTTTCCAAACAAAAAGCAAAAAAGAGCAAAATTTTCGAATTTATCTGCTTTGCTGCTTTCTCTTCTTCTATCAATTCAAAAATCCCCAAACCGCTCATATACCACAATTTTGCGTCTTCATCTAACAGCAATTTATAGCAATCAGACGAATACAAATAGTCGAAAGCATCTTGATAATCAAGTTGTTTTCGTTCCATTATTATCTCAATCAACTGTTGCACTTTGAAAGGCATAATGGCAGTTTCTATGTCTGATTTTTGTTGTGGCATTTCTTTTTGTTTTTTGAAAATGCAAAAGTACGAAAATATCTGGAAGTTAGGCGATTTTGTTATGAAAGCAAAAAAACGCAAATTCAAGTAGCCAATGCCCCTATCGAAGATTTTTTTATTACTGCAGTCGCATTTACTATTTGAACTTACGCACTTCTCGTCCAACTTCTTACCCCGTGCGTTCGGCAATAGCATTCGGTGTGTGAAAGAAGAGTGATTCTCTGCTGAAAAAGGCGTATATTTGCAGCGTTAAATTAATTTTTTTTTGAAGTATGAGAAACAAAATCATCCTATCCGTTTTGGCGTTGACTCTGGTAGCTTGTCAGCCGCCGGTAAAATCCACAGAAAATACTGAAAATCAGGCAAATGTGGTGGTTGAAAACATCCTGAATCGTCGCAGTATTCGCTCCTACAAGCCGGATCAAATTTCGTCCGACGTGTTGGATACGTTGATACTGTGCGCTATCAATGCTCCAAGCGCTATCAACAGGCAACCGTGGGAAGTCCGCTTTGTCCAGAATGTTGAGCTTATTCGTGCGCTCGAAGAAGGAAATGCAGCCTATCAAAAGGCGCAAAATCCCTCAAGAGAGCCCTCCGGCGAGGCGTTCTATGGCGCTCCTACCATTGCTATTGTTGCCTATGAAAAGGAATTTGGCTTCGGGCAACTCGATTGCGGCTGGTTGGGCGAGAATATCTTGCTGGCAGCGGAATCACTGAATTTGGGTACGTGTGTAATCGGCAGTGTGCGCCCGTTTTTGACATCGGAAGCAGGGAAGGATGTTCTGGCACAACTCCAATTTTCTGAGGGTTACGAGGTACTCTATGGCATTGCTATCGGTTACAAGAATCAATTTCCCGAGGCGAAACCACGCGACGCTTCCAAAGTGCAAGTCATTCACTAAAAAACATTTCCCCTTTTTCAGAGTTACCAAGTGTCGAGAGTTTTTTCAACGCTCGACATTTGGTTTCGCCATAAAAAAGAGATACCTTTGCACGATTTTTTTAATGACTAAAACTTGAAAAGTAATTTTATGAATGTAATTACGAAAACCATTACACTCGGTGATGGACGCATCATTACCATAGAAACAGGAAAGTTGGCGAAACAGGCTGATGGCTCTGTCATGGTTTCAATGGGCGATACGATGCTTTTGGCTACTGTCTGTGCAGCAAAAGATGCTGTTCCGGGTACCGATTTTATGCCTCTATCGGTGGACTATAAAGAAAAATTTGCATCCGCAGGGCGTTTCCCCGGCGGTTTTTTACGTCGCGAGGGGCGATCTTCCGATTATGAAGTCCTGATATCACGTCTGGTTGACCGCGCTTTGCGCCCTCTTTTCCCGGATGATTTTCATGCCGAAACCTTTGTTAATGTAATCCTCTACTCCTCCGATGGCAAGGAAATGCCCGATGCTCTGGCAGGGCTTGCCGCTTCGGCAGCATTGGCGGTGTCGGACATTCCGTTTAACGGACCTATTTCAGAGGTACGTGTGGCGCGTATTGACGGCGAATTTGTTGTTAATCCAACCTTTGATCGCCTTGCCACTGCTGATATAGATATTATTGTTGCCGCTACCCTTGATAATATTATGATGGTAGAAGGTGAAATGAAAGAGGTGTCGGAAGCAGATATGCTTGCCGCAATAAAAGTAGCTCACGAAGCCATTAAAGAGCAGTGCCGCGTGCAGCTGGAACTGATGGAAGCATGCGGCAAAACGGTAAAACGCACTTACTGTCACGAAGTAAACGACGAAGAGTTGCGTCAAGCCGTTCGTTCGGCGTGTTACGACAAGGCATTTACGATTGCCGCCTCCGGTAATTGCGATAAACATGCCCGTGCCGAAGCATTCGAAGCGATTAAGACTGAATTCAAAGCGACATTCTCCGAAGAGGAGTTGGCAGAAAAAGCCGCACTCATAGATCGCTATTACCACGACGTGGAACGCGAAGCCATGCGTCGCAGTATTCTGGATAAAGGCGCTCGCCTTGATGGTCGTCGCACAAACGAGATTCGTCCGATATGGGCAGAAGTTGGCTATTTGCCCGGTCCGCATGGGTCGGCAGTCTTCACCAGAGGCGAGACGCAGTCGCTTACTTCGGTAACGCTCGGCACAAAACTGGATGAAAAACTCATAGATGAAGCTCTTATTCAAACCAAAGAACGTTTCCTTCTCCATTATAATTTTCCGCCATTCTCAACGGGCGAAGCGCGTCCGTCGCGCGGTGTCGGACGCAGAGAGGTAGGACATGGTAATTTAGCTCTGCGGGCGCTCAAACCGATGCTTCCGGAAAACTATCCGTATGTTGTTCGTGTGGTATCGGATATTTTGGAATCCAACGGGTCATCGTCAATGGCTACGGTCTGTGCAGGCACTTTGGCTCTGATGGACGCAGGCGTTCCGATAAAGAAACCTGTGTCAGGTATTGCAATGGGACTTATTTCGGAAAATAAGGGGACGAATTATGCCGTTCTTTCCGATATACTCGGAGATGAAGACCATTTGGGCGATATGGATTTCAAAGTAACCGGCACAAAAGACGGTATCACCGCTACCCAGATGGACATAAAAGTTGATGGATTGTCGTATGAAATTCTTGAGAATGCACTTAAACAAGCACGTGAAGGTCGCCTGTTTATTCTGGATAAAATAACGGACACACTGTCGGCGCCCCGTCCCGACCTCAAGCCGCACGCTCCGCGCATTGTAACCATGATGATACCCAAAGAGTTGATTGGTGCAGTTATAGGACCCGGTGGGAAAATTATTCAGGGCATTCAAGCCGATACGGGCGCTGTTATTGCCATTGAGGAAGTGGAAGAGGGCGGTCGCATAGAAATTGCCGCCACCAATAAAGAAAGTATTGACGCCGCAGTGACTAAGATTAAAAACATCGTGGCTCTTCCGGAAGTGGGAGCGGTGTACGATGCAAAAGTCAGGTCAATTATGGCGTATGGCGTTTTCATAGAATTTATGCCGGGGAAGGAAGGATTGTTGCATATTTCGGAGATAGATTGGAAACGTTACAATACAATGGAAGAAACAGGCATTAAAGAGGGTGATGTTCTCACCGTCAAACTGCTTGATATTGATTCCAAAACGGGCAAATTCAAATTGTCGGCAAAGATACTTAAAGCGAAGCCTGAAGGGTATATTGAGCCGGAGCGTCCACCGCGCGGAGATCGTCCGGAGCGGCGTCCACGTCCGGAACGCCCGTCACGCTACTAAACGTAACGCACTTTCTGAAGTGCGTTATAAGCTCCCGTAGTTTAATGGATAGAATGAGGGATTCCGGTTCCCTTGGTTACGGTTCGATTCCGTACGGGAGTACTGAATTGGAGGAACTGTTAAAAGTCCCTCCAATTTTCTTTTTTGTGCCTCTTAACTTATTGGTTTGCTGATAGATTAGGTCAAGCACTGAATTGTAAGAGTTGGTTTGATATGATTTTCCTGCTGAAAAAAGGCACATCTATCAGGAATACAGCCAAACTTGCTAATGTAAGTATATCCACAACGCAGAGGATTAAGAAAGAATTTGCGGTTAATTCTTTTTTTGAGGTGCTATGAAAAATATTTTACCTTTGCAGCGAATCTAAAACAGTAACCAATGGGACGCAAAAAGAAAGAACGCCCAAGCGAGTTTGAAATAAACCAAA
>JAISXJ010000039.1 GCA_031270565.1 Prevotellaceae bacterium | reverse complement strand
TAGACAGCATTGTTCCGATCGCTAATTACAGCGGCACCATCTCCAGCGGTAGCGACTGCAAGGTGAAGGTTTACTACAAAGAAACGCTGCAAAGCACGCTGTCGACCAAAACTCGCGACCAGGCTCTCAAGCTCAAGTTGTATGCCGTTTACAATGATGGCACATCCGATAAGACGCTTGAACTGAACATATCGCTTCAGGATTGTGCATGTTGCGGGGCGTATACAGCGAGCGGAGTATGGAAGGTATTCATGTGTCACAATCTTGGCGCTAATGAAGGGGCATATCCATTTACGCCTGCGGCGGAGATTCACGGGGCGAAATACAAATGGGGCGCTAAGAGTGCGGCTTTGACACAGGCGACCGACCAGACGAACGATGGGGCAATAACAAGTCCGACCGCCTGGGCAGATCTTCCAGTGGATCTCACAAATACTAACTGGCAGAGTGCCAACAATCCTTGCCCTAACGGTTGGCGCGTGCCTACAAAAGAAGAATGGGAGGCTGTGATAAATTCCTCTTATAACCCTACTATCACAAAGGTAGGCTCATCATGGACGAGCGGTAAGAGCAACTTCGCTACCGGTATGAAGGTTGGCGACGCATTGTTTTTGCCCGCTGTCGGCCGCCGGGGCACCAGCGATGGCTCGTTGTACGACCGTGGCAACCACGGCTACTACTGGAGCTCTACTGCTGCCGGAAGCGACGGTTACTACCTGGGCTTCACCAGCAGTGGCCAGGGCGTGGACTACCGCAGTCGGTCTTACGGCTTCAGTGTGCGTTGCCTTTCAGACTAAAAGCGACCGCCAAAACAAACAAAAAGCCTCTGGAAACGGGGGCTTTTCTTAGTTTTTAGAGTGTAGAGTGTAGTTAGTAGTAGGGGCAAAAGATTTTTTGCCCCTACAGCTGAAGGGACATTATTTTTATAACCGCAGGTCATCGACCTGCGGTAGGGAAGTAAGCAGAGCACCCCTCGTTACAAACGAGTGGGAGTGAGATTAAGGACATTAAAGACATTAAGGACGTTAAGGGGACAGTTGTCACTAATAACTACACTCTAATAACTACACTCTAATAACTAATAACTAAAAAAATGCTACCTTTGCGCAGTAACTTCATTTTATTCAACATGGAACACTACATTGTCTCTGCGCGTAAGTATCGTCCGATGGATTTTCATTCGGTTGTTGGACAACAGGCGCTTACCGCTACACTTAAAAACGCTATAACAACAAATCATCTGGCTCATGCCTATCTGTTTTGTGGTCCTCGCGGAGTTGGAAAAACTACGTGTGCCCGTATATTCGCCAAAACCATCAACTGTTCCGAGCGTACGCCGGAGGGCGAAGCCTGTAACACATGTCCGTCCTGTTGCGGCTTCAACGAGCAACGGTCGTTTAATATTCACGAACTTGATGCCGCTTCCAACAACTCGGTTGATGACATCCGGTCTCTGGTGGAACAGGTGCGTATCCCGCCGCAGATTGGCAAATACAGCGTCTATATCATAGACGAGGTGCACATGCTGTCGGCGGCGGCGTTCAATGCCTTTCTCAAAACCCTCGAAGAACCGCCCGCTCACGCTATTTTCGTGCTGGCAACCACCGAAAAACACAAGATTATCCCAACTATCCTTTCCCGGTGTCAGATTTATGATTTCAACCGTATCAAGGTGACTGATATGGTAACTTATCTGCAATATATCGCCTCTCAGGAACATATCGACGCTCCGGCGGAAGCCCTGAACGTCATCGCTCAAAAAGCCGACGGCGCAATGCGCGACGCCCTGTCAATATTCGATCAGATGGTGAGCTTCTGCGGCAACCGGATAACCTATCAGGCAGTCATAGAGAATCTGAATGTGCTGGATTACGACTATTATTTTAAGATGGTCGATGCCTTTTTACAGAATAATGTAACGGCAGCCCTGTTACTTTTTAATGACATTATAAACAGTGGATTCGAGGCGCAGCATTTTGTCTCGGGTCTGGCGTCGCACATGCGCGATTTGCTGGTCAGTCGCGACGCCGTAACGCTGCCGCTTCTGGAGGTGGGGGCTGCCATTGTGGAACAGTACAGCGCACAGGCGCAGCACTGTCCCGTGCCATTTATATACAGGGCGCTGGCAATTGCCAATCAGTGCGACCTTGCTTACCGCACGGCAAAAAACAAACGCCTGCTGGTGGAATTGATGCTGATAGAATTATGCCAAATCACCGGCACGGAACTGCACAAACCCGATGACAGCAAGCGCATAGCTCCTGTCAACAATCAGTTGGACGGCACTTTGTCCACAGACAAATCCGGCGTTCCTCCGCCTGCGCCACAGGCAACGGTCAAGCCGCAAGTCGATAACGGGACGCCGCCGCAGGCTGTGCCGTTGGTTGCGCCGCCCCGTGGGGTATCCATCCAAATAACGCCCACCGCTTCTGTTTCGGAAAAGCAGGCTGCCGTTCCCGTCCCCGCAACAGATACCCCTGCTGCGCCGAAACGGGAACAGCCATTCGACCAAAGCCAGCTGCTCGGCGCGTGGCAGGCGTATGCCGACCAGATAAAGGAACAGCCGCACCTCTACAATACGCTATGCAACTTCCCGCCGCAGCTTGTCGCCAATAACGTGTGTCAGGTGAAGTTAGCCAATCATAACCAGATGAATGAGTTTATGCCGCGCCGACAGTCCATCGAACAGTGGCTCGCCGATACACTCGAAAATGATGCTGTTACGCTGGAGATTATTCTGGATACCTCGCTGGGAAAAGAGATGGCTTTCGCACCGGAAGAAAAACTGGCTTTGATGATGAAGAAGAATCCCGGGTTGAAACGTTTTAATGATACATTCGGTCTGGAGCTGGAGTTTTAATATCTCTGTATATCATTCGTTATGAAACATATCTTTATGCTATTCGCCCTGTTTTGTCCATTGCTTGCATCATACGCGGTGCAGACGTGGCAAACGCAAATATTCAGCCGGCAGGTGCACACCCTGCTTGTTGTGCCGGAGAATGACCACATGGGAGCGCCTGTTATCTCCCTGAATGGAGAGCAGCGTATCGTCGTAAGTTTTGATGAAACAGGCTATGGCATTAAGGACTATTATTATACCGTTATTCACTGCAATGCCGACTGGACACCGTCGCTGCTTCTGCCTTCAGAGGCTATAAGCGGTTTTTCTGCGGGTCGCTTCAGCGGCGAGCTATCACAGAATACAACGACGCTGTATGCCAATTATCAGACAACTTTTCCAAATGACGACATCGCGTTTCGTGTCAGTGGTAATTATGCCGTACTGATTGCCGAAGACAATGATTTCAACCATCCCGCAGCCGTAGCGTGTTTCTCGGTGGTGGAGCCGACGGTAACGATTCAGGCGCGTATCAGCGGCACGACAGACATTGAACTGAACGGTAGATTTCAACAGCTGGAGTTCACTGTTATTCATTCGGAATATACCATCCGCGACCCTTTTTCGGAACTGCATGTCAAGGTAGAACAGAATCGCCGTTCGGATAATGCCGTGCAGGAGATTCATCCCACCTATACCGCCATTTCAAAACAGACATATAAGAACAATCGTGCCTTGATATTCGAGGGCGGAAATCAGTACCGCACCATTGACATTTCGTCGGAATATACGTATGGCGGCGGCATTGAACGCATAGAGTTTCACGACGATGCGTATCACGTTACGCTGACGCCGGACAGAATACGCGCCGGTGTCTCCGTTCCGACAGCCGGATACGATGCCGACGGTCGTCTTCTTGTCAATCGTCAACATTCGGACGCCGTGGCGGTGGAGGCTGATTATATGTGGGTGCATTTTACATTGCCGATGGCAAAGCCCCTCCCCGACGGTAACGTGCATATTCTGGGCGACCTCTGCGGGAATCGTCTGGACGCTTCGTCGCGTATGGCATACGACGCTGCGCAGGGGATTTATTATAAATCGTTATGGCTAAAACAGGGAGGGTACAGTTATCAGTATGCTTTTGTGAAGAATGGCGATGTCAAAGCCACTCTCCAACCCGTCGAAGGAAGCTACTGGCAAACCGACAATAGTTATAGCATCTACGTCTATCATCGTCCATGGGGCGAACGCTACGACAAACTCGTGGGATTCCTGACAGCGGTTAATGATTAATTGAATGCTATCACACAGAGCAAACCCCCTGCGCCGGTATGACCGATTTTTTTTTAAAACCATTATCAATTATCCGTTAAAAAGTTGTACCTTTGCGCACTTCAAATTGTATATGCCGAACATTCTCCATATTGAATCATCTACAACGGTCTGTTCTGTCGCTCTGTCGGCAGGAGGCGTGGCGGTGTGCACAAGAGAAGAGTTTGAAGGAGCATCGCACGCCACGCGGTTGCCGGTTTTTATTGAGGAAACCCTCAACTTTGCCCGCGCAAACAATGTTATTCCGGATGCCGTGGCGGTGAGTGCAGGTCCCGGGTCGTACACAGGCTTGCGGATAGGCGTAGCAAGCGCCAAAGGTGTCTGTTTTGGCTGGGATATTCCCCTGATTGCCATACCGACATTGCTGATTATCGCTACAGCCGCCGCGCAGGAAGCTGACACGGACATGCTCATTCGTCCAATGATTGACGCACGGCGCATGGAGGTTTATACCGCTCTGTACGACCATAATCTGACAGAACTTGAACCTGCCCGCCCGCTTATCATCGACAGAGAAACATGGCATGACCGGCTGGAGCAAACCCGCACAGTTTTTTGCGGGAATGGCGCAGAGAAATGCAAGGGTATCATTAATGCGCAAAACGCCCTGTTTTTGGACAATATTGTTCCCCTGTCGGTCAATATGATTGCCGAAGCAGAGCGGCGGCTGGCTGCGGGGCAGACAGAGGACTGCGCTTGTTTTGAGCCGTTTTATATGAAAGAATTTCAGGCGACAACGCCGAAAAATAAAATAATTCACCTATACTAATTTTTATACACGCTATGGAATATAAACCGCGTACCGACTTGATTTTACCAGAATACGGACGAAACATCCAACAGATGGTCAAACATGCCATTGGCATCGAAGACCGTGCAGAACGTACACGTTGTGCAAAAACAATTATCAATATTATGGGCAATATGTTTCCCTATCTGCGGGATGTCGAGGGATTCAAATTTAAACTGTGGGATCATCTGGCTGTTATGTCGGAGTTCAAACTCGACATCGACTATCCCTTTGAGATGGTCAAGCCGGAGCAGTTGATGCACAAGCCCAACAAGATTGCCAAACCTGCGTCCAACATCCGATATATGCACTACGGACGTATTCTCCAAATGTTTATAAATCAGGCAGTGAATTTGCCCGAAAATGACGAACGACGTCATAATCTGATTGCCGCCACAGCCAACCACATGAAGAAATGTTTTCTGGTGTGGAATAAGGAAGTGGTCGATGACAGGAAAATTCTGATGGATTTGTGCGAACTCTCAAACGGTAAAATCAACCTTAACCACGAAAATTACCGTCTGTTGGAATCGCGGCAAATCATGCTCAACCGGCGGAAATTCAACAACAATGGTAAAAAAGAGCCAAATAATCAGCCTCACAGAAACAACCCCTCCCCAAATAACAAACGGCGCTAAGGAACATCGGAACATCTCCCTTACAGCAGGGAGAACTCAGGCAGTTCCTCAAAGAAGTGATAACATTTCTCTTCCCGATTTATGCGGCAAAAAAGGTGTGTCTGCCCGTTGCTTAACAGCAGATAAGGCACATTGAGACGGTAATTGTAGGTTGCCACCTGGTCGAATGTCTTCTGGGACAGCGCAACCGTCGGAGCCTTGTATTCTATGATGATAAAGGGCTGACAGGCGGCATCAAAAACGATGGTGTCGCACCGTTTTCGCAATCCGTTGCAGTGAATGGTTGCCTCGTTTGCCATACGCGCGGCGGGGAAACCACAGTGTGCGATAAGATGCGCTACCATATTCTGTCGCACCCACTCTTCAGGAGTCAGCGCAACATAGCGGCGACGGATGGCATCGAACACCTGACACTGCGCACCGTCCTGCCTGATACGCAGAGAATAATCGGGAAGATTGAGCTTGGGTAACTGCATAAAAGCCGATACAGAATTATAATGTGGATTCTTCAGATGAAAAACAGCGTTACTTCGGAGATTCGCTGCAAAGGTACTTCTTTTAGTTTGTAGTTAGTAGAGTGTAGTTAGTAGTTTCAGTTTTCAGAGTGTAGTTTTTTGCCCGTTAGGGCATAAATATCAATAGAAAAACAGAACACAGATGACACAGATTTAACAGATAAACGCCAGATTTCTATCTGTGAAAATCGTGTCTAATCTGC